>CAMAUH010000047.1 GCA_945861365.1 Candidatus Kuenenia stuttgartensis | reverse complement strand
CCAACAGCAACTTCTTCAGGTCGATCATCTGCAGCTCCTCTGGAAGGCTGCTGGTTACGTCTCGCGTCGTGCGTCACCCACAACCCGATTCAGGCCAGGGTGCGCAGCCCGCGGCGGCAGCAGGCCGATGGCACTGCCGGTTGCGCCGTCCGCGAGGGCTCGCGGCAACGAAGTTGTCGCGGCGACTTCGGGATGGCGTCAGGAACCGCGCTGCAGCGCGGCGGCGTCGCGGTATGCCGCCAGTACGCCGAGTGCAGTGCGTTCCCACGTGAACGTGCGTGCGCGCGCGATGGCCGCATCGCGCTGCGGCGCGAACGTCGGCACGTACTTCTCGATCGCCTCGACGATGCCATTCGCCATCGACTCGACCTGGTGCGGATCGAAGTAGCGGGCGAACTCGCCGCCGGCCTCGGGCATCGCCGACGTGTTGCTGGTCAGCACCGGGGTGCCGAGTGCCAACGACTCACCGACCGGCAGGCCCCAGCCCTCGATCAGGCTCGGGTAGACCGTCAGCGCGGCCCCGGCGTAGACACCGATCAGTTCCTGCTGCGACAGGTACGGCAGGAAGCGCACGTGCTCGAGCACGCCGGCCTTCGCGGCGCGTTCGCGGAAGCGGTCCACGCTCTTGCCGAGGCCCGACACCACCAGCAGGTGCGGCAGGTCCGGGCGGCGCTGGCGAGCCAGTGCCCAGGCTTCCAGCAGGCGGCCGGTGTTCTTGCGTTCGAGGCTGGCGCCGATCGCGAACAGGTACGGACGCCCTTCGGCGAAGCGCGCCCGGGCCGCATCGCCGGCACCCGGTGTCGCCCCGCGCAGCACTTCGGGGTGCAGGCCGTTCAGCGACAGCCGCACCTTCGCCGGATCGCAGCCGGTGCGCTCGACGATGTCGCGGCGGCTCCACTCGCTGACGGTCAGGATGATCGCCGCATCGCGCACGACGCGCGGCGTCACGGCGCGCGCGTAGCGCACGAACGGGTCCTGCAGGTCGTCCGGCCAGTAGGTGACGATCAGGTCGTGCAGCGACACGACCATCGCCGGGCCGCGCCACAGCGGCCAGCGCGGCGGCAGCGTGTTGTAGGTGCCGTGGTAGACGTCGAGTCCGTCGCGCCGCAGTCGCCACGGCATCTGCAGGCGTTCCCAGCTGTGCACGCGGCCGCCCGGCATGTCGGTGTGCCGCGCCCGCATGTTGGCCGGGATCGTGATGCCGCCGGCGGGCAGCTGCAGCTGGTGGTACAGCACGAACTCGTCGTTCGTCGCCAGGGCGCCGAACTCGCGCATCAGGTGCCGCACGTAGAGGCCGATGCCGCGCGGCTCCGGTCGCCAGGCCTCTCGCGCGTCGATGCCGATGCGCATGCGAGCGGTCACTCGGGCAGCCGGGTGATGACCTCGGCGCCGCTCTCGCTGATGAAGATCGTGTGCTCGAACTGCGCGATGCGCACGCCGGGCTTCTCGCACAGCGGCGGGTACTCGTCGACGAGGTCCTTCTTGCGCAGCACGCGCAGCGCGTCGTCGCCGGCCTTCAGCGTGCCGAGCCAGCGCTCGAGGTCGCGACGCGCGAACGGCAGGCCGTCGCTCTGCTGCAGCGCCTTCTCCAGCGCGCCGCCGAGGTTGTCCTTCGGCCGGATGTCGCGCTTCAGCATGAACACCTCGGGCACGCCGTCGACGTCGATGTAGCCCTTGCCGTCGCTGGCGAACGGCTCGCAGGCGATCGTCATGTTCGCCTTCAGCCGCGCGGCCTTGCTGTCGGCGTAGTTCGGCACCGACGGTGCGCAGTGGATCGTGTAGCGCGCGACGCCGTGGCCGCACAGGTTGCGCACCGGCTTGAAGCCCATCGACTCGATCGTCGTCTCGACCTGGCGGCCGACCTCGGTCAGCGACACGCCGGGGCCCATCACCGCGATCGCGTTCTCGAGCGCCATCTTGCTGGCCGTGCACAGCAGCGAGCGGTCGCCGTCGCGCAGGTCGACCGTCGTCGCGTTGTCGGTCACGTAGCCGTCGACGTGCGTGCCGCAGTCCAGCTTGACGATGTCGCCGGCCAGGATCGTCGTCGCGTCGCCGGGCGGCGAGCAGTAGTGCGCGGCGATGTGGTTGCGCGACATCTGCGCCGGGAAGGCCGGGGAGCCGCCCATCTCGCGGATCTTCGCTTCGACCGCGCGCTGGATGTCCTCGAGGCGGGCGCCGGGCACGATCATCGCGCGGCCGTGGGCCAACGCCGTCGCCGAGATGCGGCCGGACTGACGGAGCTTGTCGAGTTCGAGCTTCACGAGATCACGCCGAGTTGCTTGCCGACCTTCGTGAACGCGGCCACCGCGGTTTCAAGCTGCGCGATTTCGTGCGCGGCGCTGATCTGCACGCGGATGCGCGCCTTGCCCTTCGGCACGACCGGGAAGCAGAAGCCGATCACGTAGACGCCTTCCTGCAGCATGCGCGCGGCCATGTCGACGGCGAGCTTGGCGTCGCCGAGCATGATCGGGCAGATCGGGTGTTCGCCCGGCACGATCGCGAAGCCGGCCTTGGTCATCGCCTCGCGGAAGAACTTCGTGTTGGCGGCGAGCTTGTCGCGCAGCGCCGTGGTCGCCGACAGGCGGTCGAGGCAGGCGATGGTGGAGCCGACGATCGCGGGAGGGACCGTGTTGGAGAACAGGTAGGGGCGCGCCCGGTTGCGCAGCAGGTCGATGATCTCGCGCTTGCCGCTGGTGAACCCGCCCGAGGCGCCGCCGAGCGCCTTGCCGAAGGTCGAGTCGACGATGTCGACGCGGTCCTGCACGCCGAAATGCTCCGGGGTGCCGCGGCCCGTCGGGCCGAAGAAACCGGTCGCGTGGCTGTCGTCCACGACGACCATCGCCTTGTACTTGTCGGCGAGTTCGCAGATGTCGGGCAGCTTGGCGATGTAGCCGTCCATCGAGAACACGCCGTCGGTGACGATCATCCGGCTGCGGCAACCTTGCGACGCCTTCAGGTGCTGCTCGAGCTCCTGCATGTCGCCGTTCTGGTAGCGGAAGCGCTGCGCCTTGCTGAGGCGGATGCCGTCGATGATCGAGGCGTGGTTCAACGCGTCGCTGATGATCGCGTCCGGCTCGCCCATCAGGATCTCGAACAAGCCGCCGTTGGCGTCCCAGCACGAGCTGTAGAGGATCGTGTCCTCGGTGCCGAGGAAGCCGCTGATCTTCCGCTCCAGCACCTTGTGCTGGTCCTGCGTGCCGCAGATGAAGCGGACACTGGCGAGGCCGAGACCGTGGCTGTCGATCGCCGCCTTGGCGGCGTTCTTCAAGCCGGCGTCGTTGGCGAGGCCTAGGTAGTTGTTGGCGCACAGGCAGAGAACCTGCTTGCCGTTGACGGTGATCCAGGCGCCCTGCGGGCTCTGGATGATCCGTTCTTCCTTCCAGAGGCCGGCCTCTCGGATGGCGTCGAGTTCCTGCTGGAAGCGGGCGCGATCTTGTTCGTACATGGCGGGTGGTGGGGCTGGCGGGACTCAGGGGCGACCGTTCGGATACAGCACGACCTTCTGCTCCAGCCCCTGGCCGAAGCGGTCGACACCGACGCCGAACTGCTCGAGCGGCATCTCGGCGGTGACGAAGTGGGAGATGTCCATGCCCTTCTTCAGCAGCTCGAGCATCTGGTCCCACGTCTTGAACATCTCGCGGCCGATCACCGCGTGCATGGTCAGGCCCTTGAAGATGAAGTTCTTGCTGAACTTCTCGATGCCGACCGTGTCGGCCTTCGGCAGGCCGAGGTTGACGACGTGGCCGGCGGGGCGCGTCATCGCGATCGCGTTGTTGATGCCGGTCGGGTGACCCGAGATCTCGAGCGCGACGTCGACGCCGCCCTTGGTCGCGTCGACGACCGTCTCGACCGGCTTCAAGCGCGCGTCGACGACGGTGACCTTGTCCTTCAATGAGCGGCGCGTGACCCATTCGCGCGCGCGCTGCAGCGGCAGGTCGGCGACGTCGAGGATGAAGATGTGGCTGGCGCCGACGAACGTCGCGACCTCGCCGCAGAATGCGCCGATCGGGCCGTAGCCGATGATCGCGACCGTGCGGTCCTTGACGTCGGTCTTCATGACCGTGTGCACGGCGTTGCCGAGCGGGTCGAGGATCGCGCCGACCTGCACCGGCAGGTTCTGCGGCAGCGGCACGACGTTGCCGGCCGACACGACCACGTACTCGGCGAACGCGCCGTTCAGGTTGATGCCGCGGATGCGCGCGGTGGCGCAGGCGTGGAACGCGCCGGTGCGGCAGGCCGGGCAGACGCCGCAGATCTCGTGCATCTCGGCGCTGACGTAGGTGCCGAGCGGCAGCTTCTTCTCGTCGACACCGGGGCCGAGCTTGTCGACGAAACCGCAGAACTCGTGGCCGAGCGTCACGGGCGGCGCGATCAGGCCGTTCATCGACGGGTCGCCGCTGCAGATGTGCACGTCGGTGCCACAGATGCCGCTCGCCGCGACGCGCAGGCGCACTTCCTTCAGCCCGGGTTCGGGCATCGGCAGGTCGGTGCGCAGGCGGTACTGGCCGGGGGAGGTGAGCTGAACGCCCTTCATCGACGTCATGGTGCGTGGGGTCCGCGCGGTGGCGGGCCGCGCATTCTGCGGCTAGAACGGGCGCCGCGCCACACATGAGACTTCGCCTGCCGATCGCCGTCGCCGTCGCCCTGTTCGTGGCTGCTTGCGGCGGCGCCCCGCCGGCCAATCCGGCCTACTCGGCGCGGCCGGTGGTCGAGCTGGCCCGCTGGCAGGTGCTCGATGGCGAACGGCCGGTCGCGATCGTGCGACAGCTCGAGATCCGCGACGCCGAGCAGCCGGTCGTGTTCTACCGCGTCGAAGACCTCGATGGTCGCTGGCTCGGCCACGCGACCGCCAACGGACGCTTCACCAAGCGCGTGCCGTTCCAGGAAGGCGAAGCGGATCTCGGTGTCTGGTCGCTGGCGCGCGGCGTGACGTTGCTGCTCGAAGCGAGCGCTCCGGTGCACCTGAAGCCGCTGGCGATCGACGCCGACGCGCGGCGCAATCGCTGAGGGACGCTGGGCTACGGGGCGATCACGTAGAGGCCGGCCGAGGTGGCGAAGCCCTGCGCTGCCGCGGGGTCCAGCACCACACCCTGCTGCCACAGTTCGATCCGGCGCGGTGCTGGCGGCCAGGCCACCGACCAGGTCGCGTTCCCGCTCGCATCGGCCGGCGCGAAGATGGTCACCGTCGGATCCGGCACCAGCGTGAAGCCGAACACCGGCAGGTCGAGGCGGCTCGCACCGAGCACGAACACGCAGGCGTGGTTGGGCGCCGCGCTGGTCAGCTGCAGCGCCAAGGTGCCGCCGCTCGCCAGCGTGCCGCTGCCGGTCAACTGCGGGATGCCGGCGGCACCCGCGAGCCCTTGGCCGATGCCGAGCCATGCCGGCGCCGTGTAGGGCACGAACAGGCCGGTGAACTCGAACGGTTGCTGCAGGATGCTGCTGCAGTCGTAGCTGGCCCACTGCTGCGCGCCGCCGGGGCACTGCTTGTCGCGGCCCATCGACCAGAACGCGAGCATGCCGAGCCGCTGCTGCTGCGCGAACGTGCGCAGCTGCACGGCATCGGCTTGCAGGAAGATCTCGGTGTTGACGTCGTTGACGCCGACCATCGGCGTGACGCCGACCTTGCGCCACAGCTGCGCGTCGGTCTGCGGTTGGTTGGCGTTCTGGTACAGCACCGCGAGCTGTGCCTTCGTCGCGGTCGCGGCGGCGATCGCGTAGTTGCCCATGTTGCCGACCGGGTTCGGTGCCGCGGCGCTGCCGTAGTCCATCGCCATGACGTTGACGCCGTCGATGACGACCCCGTACTGCAGCGCCGACGCCAGCAGGTTGCGTCCGTCCTGCGTCAGGCCCGTCGGCAGCACCGGCAGCGTGAACCACACCTGCAAGGGCCGCCCCGCCGCCTGCGCGGCCGCTTGCAGGCCGGCGATCGCCTGCGAACGGCGCGCCACCGAGGCCGGGTGCGCGAGCCATGCGCCCTCGATGTCGAAGTCGATGCGGCGCAGCCCGTAGGTGTCGATCGTCGCCTGGTAGGCGGCCTGCAGCTGCACGACCGACGTCGCGGCCACGGCGAGTTCGGTGCCGGCGGCGCCGCCGAACGACACCATCACGTCGCCGCGCAGCGCGCGCAGCTGGTTGATCTCCGGCAGCAGGTACTGCGTGCTGACGTCGTAGTAGCCGCCCCAGCTCGGCACGGCGCTGGTCGCGCCCTGCGCGACGACGAAGCCGAGGTTGTAGAAGCGCACGTCGCGCGCGGCGGCGACCGCGGCCAGGTCGAACGGCGGCCACGCGGTCGCATCGACGTACGGTGAGAACACCTGCTCGGGCCACAGCGGGGCCGGCCGGGGCGCGAGCGGCGGCGGCGCTGGCGACTGGCCGTTCAGCACCACGGGCACGCCGTTCAACGTGCCGTTCGTCGGCAGCGTCGGCGCGCCGTTCGCGACGAAGTCGATCGTCGCCATCTCGTTCGGCGACAGGTCGCCGTCGTCCCAGCTCGCCTGCACCGCGGTGACCACGCAGTGCGCGCCGGTCTGGCCGACGAGCTGCGCGTTCCACAAGCTGGTGATCGCGTAGCTGGCGTCGAACTCGAGGCGCCAGTCGTGGATCGTGTACGCGGCCAGGTTCGTGATGGTGATGCGGCCGCCGAAGCCGTTCGACCATTGCGAGGTCGCCGCGTGCGTGATCGCGACGAGCGGCGTGCCCTGCGCGACCACCGGGGCGCCGCAGGCGATCAGGAACAGGACGCGCAGGAACGAGCGAGGCATGGGCGAGGCGCGATGGTCCCGCTGGCCGTGCCGCCCGGCAAGCCGCGGCGCGTCACTTCGCGCGCACGTGGCAGACGTCGTCGCGGCCGAACAGCAGGGCCACGCGCCAGTCGTCGTGCACACGGTGCCCGGCCTTGGTCTCGATGCGTTCGTCGTGGCCGTGGTAGGGGATGCCCCAGCCGAGCCAGAAGCGGTCGTGCTTCTCCAGCAGCGCACCCTGGTCGTCGACCATCACGCGGTCGAAGTCGCCGACGCAGAAGATCGGGCCGTAGGCCTGCGCGTCCTGGAACACGTAGCCGCCCAGGTAGCCGGAGTCGGGGCCCTTGAACGTCTGCAGGTCTAGGTAGACCAGCGGGATCCAGACCATGCTGGAGAGCTGCTGCTTGCCGGAGGCCTTCAGGTCGGCCATCAGCTTCGGGACGTCGAGTTCGCCGTTGGGCAGGCGTGCCTTGGTGAAGTCGTAGTTGGCGCAGCCGGAGAAGGTGGCCGAAGCGGCCAGCAGCAGGGAAGCGGTACGGTGCATGGCATCCTGTAGCGGAAGGGGCGGCAAAAGCGCACTTGGCCTCGCGACGTGTCGCAATAGAGTCACTTCCCCCGATGCCGAACACACCCCAGGCGCTGCCGCCTCGCCCGGTCGCCGACAGCAGGGTCGAGATGACCGAGATCGTCTTCCCCAACGACGCCAACCCGCTCGGCAACGCGATGGGCGGGCGGGTCATGCACTGGATCGACATCTGCGCGGCGCTGGCGGCTGGGCGCCATGCCCGCACGCCGGTGGTGACCGCGAACGTCGACAACATCGACTTCCACAACCCGATCCCGGTCGGCGGCATCGTCGTGCTGCTGGGGTCGGTGAACTTCGCCGGGCGCACCTCGATGGAGGTGGGGGTCAAGGTCTGGCAGGAGGAGCGGTCGACCGGCAACCGCAAGCACGTCGCCTCGGCCTACTTGACGTTCGTGTCGCTGGATCCCGAGAGCCGCCTGCCGCGGCCGGTGCCGCCGGTGCAGCCCGAAACCGACGACGAACGGCGTCGGTTCGTGGCCGCGCAGGAACGCCGGGCGCATCGGCTGGCGTCGCGCAAGTAGCGGGTTTTCGGGGACCTCGCCAAGGGGCATCGGCTGGGTAGCGCGTGGGCGCGACGGTCGCTAGAGTCCCCGCCCCTCATGTTCGAAGACTTCGCCGAGAAGACTGTCCTGGCCATCAAGAAGGCCGAAGAGCTGGCGCAACAGCTCGGCGACGAGTCGGTCGCGACCGGTCACGTGATCTACGGTCTGACCGTCGACCGCAGCGTGTGCCTGCACCACATCTTCCAGGATCTCAACGTCGACCCGGACATGTTCTCGGGCTACGTGCAGAGCCTGCCGCGTGAGCCGGGCGTGCCGAACGGCCCGTTCAATCGCCATGTGCGCACCGTGTTCGACCGCGCCAAGGATGCGGCGACCCAGCTGGGCAGCAAGCTGGTCGATCCGGAACACCTCGCGATGGCGCTGCTGTCGGTCAAGGCCGGCAGTTGCTACGAGACGCTGAAGGAGTTCTCGATCGACCCTGAGTATGTGCAGGCGCTGATCCTGCAGGCGATGGGGCTCGATCCCGAGATGGTCCCCGAGTGGTTCTAGACCGGCGCCGCTGGCGCGCGCTGCTGCGCGCCTGAGCATTCTCCGGCGCCCCTGCGCGTAGGATGAGTCGGTGACGGCGCCGCGCACGATCCTGCATGCGGACATGGACGCGTTCTACGCGGCCATCGAGCAGCGCGATCATCCGCAGTGGCGCGGCAAGCCGGTCATCGTCGGCGGCAGCGGGCCGCGGCAGGTGGTCAGCACCTGCAGCTACGAGGCGCGCAGGTTCGGCGTGCACTCGGCGATGCCCGGCGTGCGCGCGAAGCAGCTCTGTCCGCACGGCATCTTCGTGGCGCCGCGCATGGACGTCTACGCGGCGGTGTCGGCGCAGGTGCGTGAGGTGTTCGACCGCTTCACCGACGCGGTCGAGCCGCTGTCGCTCGACGAAGCGTTCCTCGACGTCACCGGCAGCCGGGCCTTGTTCGGCGACGGCCCCGCGATCGGCGCGCGCATCAAGGCCGAAGTGAAGGCGGCGACGCAGCTGACCGTGTCGGTCGGTGTCGCGACGTCGAAGTACGTGGCGAAGGTCGCCAGCGACCTGCGCAAGCCGGACGGGCTGGTCGTCGTGCCGCCCGGCACCGAGCGCATGTTCCTGGCGCCGCTGTCGGTGGCGAAGCTGTGGGGCGTCGGTCCGGTCACGCAGCAGCAGCTCGAGCGCGCCGGCCTGCGCACGATCGCCGACGTGCAGGAGCACAGCGAAGCGCAGCTGCACGCGGCGTTCGGCAGAAACCTCGGCGCGCACCTGTTCGTGCTGGCGAACGGCCTCGATCCGCGCGAGGTCGAGAGCGAGCGCGCGGCGAAGTCGATCGGTCACGAGATGACGTTCGTCGACGACCTGCACGATGCCGACGCGGTGCGTTCGATCCTGCTGCAGCTCGCCGAGATGGTGGGGCGACGCCTGCGCCAGGCTGCGCAGCGCAGCACCGTGGTGCGGTTGAAGCTGCGCTACGGCGACTTCACGACGCTGGTGCGGCAACAGAAGGTCGCGCCGACCGCCGACGATCTCGAGATCTACCGCACGGCCGGCGGGCTGCTCGACGCGGCGTGGGAACGCGCGCGTGGCGTGCGGTTGCTCGGCGTCACTGCAGCCCAGCTGGTCGGCACCGCCGCGCCGGCGCAGGCGTCGCTGTTCGGGCCGTCGCCGCAGAAGCGCGATCGGCTGCTGAAGGCGATGGACGCGATCCGCGATCGCCACGGCGAGGACTCGGTGCGGCACGGCGGCGAGCGGCGCAAGACGACGCCGTTCGGACCGGACGTCGAGTGAATCGCGCGGTCGTCACTCGACCATCCACGCTGGCTTGTAGGCGAGCCCGGTGTTGAGGATGCGCTGCAGCAGCTGCCCGTAGTCGATGCCGATCTGCTTGCACGACTCGGGGAAGTCCTCGCCCGGCGTCAGGTCGTTGTTGACGTTCGCCTCGATCACGTAGACGCGACCCTCGGCGTCCATGCGCAGGTCGATGCGCGCGTAGCCGGACAGGTGCAGCGCGCGGTAGGTGCGCTTGGCGATCGCGTGGATGCGCTGCTCGAGTTCGGCCGGCAGGTCGCGCGCGCGGCCGGTGCACAGGCCGACGCGCTTCTGGTAGCGCTCGTCCCACTTCACGCGCGCGGTCGCGATCGCTTCGTTGCCCTCGGGCAGCTTGTCGAACCACAGCTCCTGGATCGGGAACGACTCGAGCCGTTCGTTGCCGAGCACGCTGACGGTGAACTCGCGGCCGGCCAGGAACTGCTCGACGACGACGTCGGTCTGCAGCGTGCGGTGCAGGAACTCGACGCGTTCGGCCAGCTCCTGGTCATCGTGCACGACGGAGGCCTGCGCGATGCCGGCGCTGCCGTGCTGGACCGCCGACTTGACGATCACCGGGAACGCCATCTTGCGCGGCAACTTCGCACGCCGGCTGCGCAGCGGGAACACCGCGAACGCCGGCACCGGTATGCGGTGCCAGGTCAGGATCTGCTTGCTGAGGGCCTTGTCGCCGGCCAGCGTGATGCCGCGCGGGTTGCAGCCGGTGTACGGCTGCTTGCACAGTTCGAGGTAGCTGACGAAGTGCGCCTCGTACGTCACCACGTCGTGGAAGTCCGACAGGATGTTGAACACCACGTGCGGCTTCTGTTCGGCGATCGCGTCGCGCACCGGCCGTAGCTCCTCGCCGACGCCGAGCACGTGCACGTCGTGGCCGAGGCCGCGCAGCGTGCGCACGACGTCGAGTTCCATCTGGTAGTCCCACGTCTCGCTCGCCGGCAGTTCGTCGGCGTTCGGCGGTGGCACCAGCACGTCGTGCATCGCGACCAACACGCGCAGCTTCCTCATCGGCGGAACCTCGGGCGGTGGCCGCGGGCCAGCGCCAACGTCGCCATCGTCGTCAACACCGCGGCACCGAGCCGCGCCTGGTCCCGCGGCCGTGCCACGCACAGGGCGAGTTCGCGGCAGCGCGTCAGCATCGCCTGCAGCGCCTGTTCGACGACGTAGCGCGGCTGGCCGGTCAGCGCCGACACGCGGCCGCGCAGCGACGGGCGTTCGCGCTGCAGGAACGTCGCGGCCTGCTCGCGCCGCGGCGCGCTCGCGCTGCTGGCGAACAGCAGCTGCAGTTCGCGATCGAAGCGCCAGGGCAAAGCGGCGTAGGCGGCCTGCTTGCGCCGGTAGTACTCGCGCAGCGTGATGCGCTGGCGCGGCAGCGATTCGGGGCGGTCGTTCGAGCGCACGAACTGCGGCAGGTCGCCGACGTCGCGCAGCATGGTGTCGAGCCGTTCCATCTTCCGCAGTGCTGGCCACCCCTCGTAGACCTGCCGCCAGCGCGACTGCGGCGTCAGCCACACCGCGAAGCTCTCGGCGAAGTCCTCCGCGGGATGGCTCTGCGCGTAGAAGCCGGCCAGGTGCTGCACGTGGTGTTTGCTGCTCGGTCGCGCCTGGTAGGCGCTGCGGTACGGCGCGCTGTAGCGGCCGAACGTCGCGCGCCAGTCCCTGCGCCGATGCAGCCGGTAGGCGTTGTCGAACGCGTGCGCCGCTTCGTGCCGCAGCAGCTTCATGCAGGTGTCCAGCGTGCTGCCCTCGGCCTCGAACATCTGCGCGTGCTCGAGCCGCACGAGGCGCCGGTGCGCCAGGTAGAACGGCACCGCGAAGCCGGTCGTGCCCTCGGGCGTGAACCAGTCCGTCGACAGCCACACGTACGGGCGGAACACGAGGCCCGCGCGCGCGAGTTCGTCCTGCATGCGTTCGATGCGTCCCTGCAGCGCGGTGCCTTCGATGCGCAGGTCGAGGTCGCACAGCCGCACGTCGAGCAGTTCCTCGGTCGGCAGCTCGGCCCACCAGGGCTGCAGGTCCTTGCGGCGTCGGCGGGTGGGCACGGGGCGCGACCATACGGAGGCGGTCGGCACGGGCCAGTGCCGTGGGCTGGCGCGCGGATTTCGGGCCGAGGCTGCCCCCGGTTGCCCACTACGTGGCTGGAGGAACCCCGCATGACCGTGCATCGCCAACATCCGACCCCACCGACCCTTGCCCCCGACCAGATCGCCACCGCCATCCGCATCGTGCGCGGCCAGCGCGTGCTGCTCGACGAAGACCTCGGCCGCCTCTACGGCGTGCCGACCAAGGCCATCAACCAGGCGGTGGCCCGCAACCCGGACCGGTTTCCGGGCGACTTCGCGTTCTCCTTGCAGCCACAAGAGGTTGGGAACTTGAAGTCACAAACTGTGACTTCAAGTTGGGGCGGCCGGCGCAAGCCGGCGCTGGCCTTCACCGAGCAGGGTGTGGCGATGTTGTCGAGCGTGCTGCGGTCGCCGAAAGCCGTGCGCGCGAACGTCGCGATCATGCGGGCCTTCGTGCGGCTGCGGCAGCTGCTCGTCGACCACGCGGAACTGGCGGCGCGCGTCGCCGAGCTGGAGCGCAAGTTCACCGACCACGACGAACGGATCGCCGCCGTGTTCGAAGCGATCCGCCAGCTGCTGCTGCCGGTGCCGGCCGACTCGGCACAGGAACGCATCGGCTTCCGGCGTCCCGACGATCTACCATCCACCGGGCCATGACCGACGACATCCGCTTGTTCCGCCAGAACCGCGCCGGCGTCAGCCCCGGCGGCCACTACTCGCACGCCGTGTCCGCCGGTGGGTTCGTGTTCGTCTCCGGCCAGCTGCCGATCCCCGCCGGTGGCGAACCGGATCCGCAGATGCCGTTCGCGCAGCAGGTGCGCGTGACGCTGCAGAATCTCGAGCACGCGCTCGCTGCCGCGCGCGCATCGCTGCGCGATGTGGTGAAGGCGACCGTCTACCTGACCGACGAGGACGATTGGGACGAGTTCAACGCGGTCTACGCCGAGGTGTTCGGCGAGCACCGGCCGGCGCGCGCGGCGGTGCCGGTGGGGCCGCTGCACTACGGCCTGCGCATCGAGATCGACGCGGTCGCCTACGTCGGCGCGCGCTGACGCGCGTGGTCAGCGCGCGGCCCGCACGGCCTCCAGCCAGCCGTTGCCGAAGCGAACGTCTGGCTCGAGGTAGTGGCCTTCGCTCCATTCGTTCAGCGACGCGATCAGCACCAGCGGATCGTCGATGCCGATCGGCGAACGGAACGCGCGGGCGCGCTGCATTGCCGCGGCGAAGTGCTCGGGATGCTCGCCGGTGATGACGGGCCACCATGGGTACTTGTCCGGCCGCGCTTCCCCGAAGTCGGCGCCGCGCGCGCTGGCGTCCCAGCCCGGCGCCACCGACGGCATGTACGGCAAGCCCGAGCGCTCGCTGAACGATGCCCACATCTGCGCCCGCAGTGCTGCCATCGTCGCGTAGTCCTGCTCGAACGGGCCCTTCCAGTCCGGGAGGAACACGTAGTGCGTGACGCTGTCGAAGCCGATGCCGCGAACCATCGGCAGGGTCTCGGCGTTCGGCTCGATCGCGGCGAGGTGCAGGTCGCGATGGCCGTGTTCCCGTAGCCACGTGCGCGCCGCGGCGATCGCCGCGCGCGCGCCGTCGGGGCCGAGTTCCTTCACGAAGAACGTCGAGTCGAAGATCGACAGGTAGCTGCGGCCGCCGACCGTGACGTAGTTGGGCCGCACGAAGTAGTTCGTCGCCAGCATCGCCACGAAGCGCACGAAGTCGTCGACGTCGCTCGGCACGAAGCGGCTCGGGTCAAGCACGGCGACGTCGGCGCGCGCGACCGGCAGCACGCGGCGCGGCATGCGGTTGGCCCACATGCACGCGAACGGCAGTTCGGCGCCGTGCGGGCCGCCGAGGAAGCCGCGGTCGAGGCCCTGCTCGAACACGCGCTTGCCGCGGCACCAGAACACGCCGAACACGAACGCGTCGACGCCGTGCGCGTGCGCGAGCCGCAGCCGCATGCCGAGGGCGGCAGGGTCGCTGTCGTCGTACTCGCCGAGCTGCGGCACCTTCGGCTGCGCGTGGCCGGGGAAGCGCGGGCGGCAGGCGCGCACGAGTTCCCACTCGGTGAAGCCCGGGTGGAACGCGGCGTCGCGCTCGGCGATCGGGTGCCAGCCGGTGTAGACGTAGGCCGCGGTGCGCATCGGGCGAGCGTGCGGCGTCAGCCGGTGGCCGGGAGTTCGTGGATGCTGAGCAGGCCGTGGCGCCGCCAGCCGTGGCGCAGCAGCCACGATCGAGCCGCCGCGAGCGGCGGCTCGATCGTGTCGGTGCCGCGCACGGTGATCGGTTCGCGGAAGCCGTCGAACCAGGGCGCGCTGGAGTAGGCGTCGATGGCCTGGGCAACGCGCACCATGCGGCCCGTGGCCGCGTGGTGCTTGCCGTTGCCCAGCACGTAGACGAGCGCATTCCTGACC
>CAMAUH010000046.1 GCA_945861365.1 Candidatus Kuenenia stuttgartensis | reverse complement strand
CAGGCGGTCAGGAAGGGCAGCGCCGCGAGGGCTTCGATGCCGACGTCGACCGGGCGCAGTTCCAGCCGCGCGCGCTGTGCTACGGCCACCGCGGCCAGCCGTTCCGTCGCCGGGGCGCCGTCGGCGCGCAGTTGGTAGGCGGGCAGTCGCCGGTCGGCCGCCGCGAGCGCCAGCGCGAGGCAGCTGCTGTCGAGGCCGCCCGACAACGCGAGTGCTATCGGCACCGTCGTGTCGGCGCAGCGCGCGACGCTGTCGACCAGCGTCTGGCGCACCTCGGTGGCTGGTGTGGTCGGTGCTGTGAACGGCGCGCGTTCGTTGGCTTCGGGCGGGAACCAGGTGCGGCACCAGTGGCCGGTGGCACTGCTGGCCGTGTGCGCACCGCCGCGCGGTGCTGGATGCAGCTGCCGCCGGCTCGTGAAGCGCTGCTCGGACTCCGGCGCCCAGCCGTAGCGAAACCACTCCGCGAGGCGTCGGCGCGCCATCGTGCGCGGCATGCCGAGCGCATGCAGCGCGCCCGGGGTCGACGCGAACGCGACCAGCGTCGGTGCGCCGCCGATGCGCTCGACGAGGCAGAACAACGGCTTCTCACTGTACCGATCGCGGCCGAACACCAGCTCGCCGGTCTGCGTGTCCGCCACCGCGTAGGCGTGGTGGCCGCGCAATCCCGCCAGCGCATTCGCGTCGTGTTGTTCGACGGCCAGCAATGGCAGCCACGCGTCGTTGGGCGGTGCTGCGCGGCGTTCCACGCCGGGCCGCAGCCGCGCCCACAGTGCGCGGGCGTTGGTGATCGCGCCGTTCATGACGCCGACGAAGCGATCGCCGCGGCGCACCACCGGCTGGCGGCTGTGCGGTTGCGTGATCGCGAGGCGCGCGCAGCCGAGCCACCAGGCGCCGGCCTGCTCGACGCCCTGGCCATCGGGGCCGCGCCACGCCAGGGCGGCGACGGCATCGCGCATCGCGCGCGCCGGTTCGCGGACGTGCGCCAGCAGCCAATCGTGGCGGGCGCCGACGATGCCGCACATGCGGGCGCTCCGCTCAGAGTTCGAGAACCAATCGGGTTCTCGAACTCTGCGTGGCCGCGCATGCGGCCACAGATGGCAACCTGAGAGCCTGTATCACGATCATCTCTCGGGCTCTCAGCGCGCGCGTTCGCCGCGCACGCGCTCGAGGTAGGCGGTCAGCATCAACCACTGGCGGTGCAGGTCGTGTTCGTCGACTTCGAACGGCTGCTTGAAGTAGCAGGCGAGGTGCGGCATCGGGCCCGCTTCGCCGCGGCGCTTGGCGAGGTCCGCGAAGCGCACCAGGTCGAGCACCAGCGGGGCGGCGAGGATCGCGTCGCAGCCCTGCCAGGTGAACTGCAGCGACATCTTCGTGCCGAGGAAGCCTTCGAAGTGCACGAAGTCCCACGCGGTCTTCAGGTCGTGCAGCGACGGCACGTAGTCGATGCCGACGTGCGTGTGCAGCGGGTAGCCGAGGATCGACGGCAGCACGCCGTCCTTGGTGGCGACCTTCGCCCGCTTGTTGTCGCGGTCGGCGAGCACGCGCCCGTCGCGGTCGCCGAGGATGTTGTAGCCCTGCCACGACAGCACGCGCAGGTCGCGGATCTTGAACATCGGCGCCAGCGCGGTCTTCACCAGCGTCTCGCCGGTCTTGCCGTCGCAGCCCATCCACGGCGTGCCGCTGGCCGCGAACGCCTGGCGGATCGCCGGCAGCAGCGCCGAGTTGCTCGGCGTGAAGTGCACGAACGGCAGCCCCGCGGTCGCCGCCGCGTAGGCGTAGATCGCCGATGGCCGCACCAGCTGCTGGCGGTTGTCATCGAGGGCGCGTTCGAACGCGGCGAGCGAGCGATGGGCTGCGTGCGGCTTCAGCGGCGGCTCGGTGGACGTGAGGTTGACGCAGACGACGCGGTCGAGGCGGTGGCGGCGGGCGAACGCGCGGATGTCGCGCTGCACCTGCGCGATCTGCTGCCGCAGCGTGCCGGCGCGTGGCCGCTGCTTGCCGGCGAGCCCGGTGATGGTCGGGCCGGCGTTCGGCATCACGCCGAGCGCTATGTTCTTGCTGGCGGCGGTGAGGTCGCTGCGCAGCTTGCGCACCAGCTCGGGCGCCAGCGTGCCGGTGCGCGCATGGATCTCGGCGGCGCTGCTGGCGTAGTCGCCGCGGCGGATGTCGTGGCCGCCGAACACGATGTCCGCCAGCGGTTGCCACGGGATGCCGGCGGCGGCTGCGGTCTCGGTCGCGAGCCCGCGCGCTTCGGCGAGGCCGCGGGCGATGGCGCGGGTGCCGACCACGAGCGTCGTGGCAAGGCCGCCGTGCGCGCCGAACAGCCACACACCGAGGCGGCCAGGTCGTTGTCGCTTGGATTGCTGCAAAGGAGGTCGGGCGAGGATAGCGGAACGGCGCTCCCAAACGAGCCGCCGTGCTCTGTCGTTCACTTCGACCAGCGTTCGATCGCCTCGGCGAGCATCGCGTTCAGGTCGTCGGGGGCCTGCGGATCGGCAGTCAGCTGGCGGGCCTCCTGCGCCAATGCCAGCGCTCGCTTGGTGTCGCCTTGCGCGGCGGTGACGCTGGCGCGCACGAACTGGATCCAGCGGCCGTCCTTGCCGGCTGCCGCCGTCTTCGGCAGCGCGTCGTAGCGTTCGAGGCATTCTGCTGCGCGCTTCACCGAGGAGGTTGTAGGGCGGCCGTCGGCAACCAATTGCCAGGCCTTCTCGACCAGCGCGGAGCGGTACCAACCGGTCACCTTCTCTGGTGGGGTGTCGGTCGCGAAGGCCAGGTGCCGCGCTGCGCGCGCGTAGTCCCCGAGCCGTGACATCGCCATGCCCAAGTAGCACTCGGCTTGTTGTGCGCTCTCTTCGGCACCGTAGGTCCGCCAGTCTTCGGCGTGGCGGAGCAGGGAGGCCCAGTCGTGCACCATCACGAGGCCGGTCGCGAGGATGATGCCGGAAGGAAGATCCCGTTCGAAGTCGCAACTGACCTTCGGCGCCAGGCTGCCGATGGCCTTCCAGGTCGCGTAGTCCTTCCTGGCCCCTGGGGGCGCTCGCCGGAAGAGTGTTCGCATCCGATTGTCAGTGATGCCGTGGCGGTCCGGGAAGGTCGCGGTCCACTTGTCCCAGATCGTGTCGAGGAGACCTTCGAGCCTGAGGGTTTCGCCGCGGCGGTAGCACGTGACCAGGTCGCTGTGGCTCGGCCACTCCGCTGCGATCAGCTGCTTGACGCGCTGGTCCAACGTCGCCTTGTCGTCCTCGGGGTTCAGCCCCCATCTCCACGTGGCATCCATGGGCTCGTCGGGGAACGGCATCGCATCCTTGTCGCCCAATGCGCGGCGGGCCAGGCAGTGCATGCTGGTGATCTGCGGACAGCCGCGGCCGGTCGCGAGGGCTCGTTGGGCCAGTTCGACGACTTCCTGGAAGTGCCGGGTTGCCTGCGGGGTCAGCTTCTCCTGTTGCTGGATTTCGTTGCGGGCGAGCCGGTTGATCAACGTGATCAGCAGCATCGTCGAGCGGCGATTGCGGGAGTGTTCGGCGCAGATCGATCGCATCAGCGCCAGGGCGCGGTCGGGGTCATCGAACTCGTAAGAGATTACGACCCACACCTGTGCCTCGAAGTTGTCGCGCCAACGCCCCTGGATGGCTTGCGCGAGGGATTCTCGGGTCTGCCGATCGTGCGTGCGGCTCGTGGTCCAGGTCTGCAGTCCAAGGAGCAGCGGGTCGTCCGGCCACATCAGGTACGCCGCTTCCAGGTCCTGCATCGCCCGTGCGATCTGCCCCTGGCCGCCGCGATCATCCGCGTGCAGCACCCGATCCAGAGCCAGCACGTAGTGGTCGGTCGGATCGCCGCTCGCACGCAGGTCGGCAACTTCGGCATCGGTGAAGAACGAGCGATGCTCGGCAGCCTTCTTGCGGACCAGGCGCAAGCCGAGGTTCGTGTCGATCATCGCCGCGTGCTGCTGCAGCGCGGCGGCGAGGTTGGGATCCTGTTCGTCGAGCAAAGCGGACAACAGGCACGCCAGCGACACCGGCGATGGGTCCAACTCGTAGGCCTTCTGCAAGGCCTCGTACGGGGACGAGTTCCCGAGCTCCGAGAGGAAGACCTGCTGGTACGTGGACTGCTTCAGCTCCATGGCCTCTGCGATCCGCTCCTGTCGCCGCGACTCCTCGATGCGCGGCGCCATCGCGACCAGGTAACCGCCGATGCCGATCGAGATCGGCAGCAGCACCAGCAGCACGCCGACGAGTGCGGCCTTCCATGGCTCGTTGCGGGCCCAGCGCTGCACGCGCGCCAGGCGCGGCAGCGGCTTGCCCTGGATCGGGCGGCCCTCGAGGAACGCCAGCAGGTCGTCGGCGAACGCCGCGGCCGTGGGGTAGCGAAGTGCCGGTTCGGGCGCGATCGACTTGTGCACGATCGTGGCCAGGTCCGGTGCGACGTTGGCGACCCCCGAGATCAGCGGAATGCGCCCCGCGGCCACGGTTTCGACCAAGGCCTTCAGGTCGAGGTCGCCGACCGGTTGGCGGCGGGCGAGCGCTTCGTACAGCGTGATGCCGAGCGCGTAGACGTCCGTCGCCGGCGAGAACGCGTCGTCGTCGCGGCGCAGCTGCTCCAGCGATGCGTAGACCGGCGTGCCGGCGAACGTCAGCGTGTGGGTGGTCTCGAGGTCCAGTTCGCGCACGACGCCGAAGTCGGCCAGCAGGGCGGTGCCGTCGCGGCGGATCAGGATGTTCGACGGCTTGATGTCGAGGTGCAGCAGCCCGGCTTCGTGCACGGCGTGCGCCGCGCGGGCGATGTCGTGCATGACCCGCACCAGGTAGCGCATCGCCGACTTCTCCAGCTGCGCCGACGATTCGGGCGGCGTGCCCAGCTTCTGCGTGACGATCTCCATGTCCTGCGCGGTCGGCTGTGGCGGCAGTTCGCGCAGCAGGCTGGCCAGCGTCAGGCCGTCGATCCATTCCATCGCGATGGCCGCGCTGTCACCGGTCTCGATGACGTCGTGGATGGCGACCACGTTCGGGTGCTTCACGCGCGCCATCGCCCGCGCTTCGTTCAGCAGCCGCTGGTGCGTGCGGGGATCGGTGGCGATCCACTTCGGCGCCACCTTCAAGGCGACGTGGCGGCCGAGCGTGTCGTGGCGCGCGAGATGGACCGTGCTCATGCCGCCGCGGCCGATCTCGCCCAGCATCGTGTAGCCGGGCACCTGCACCTGGCCCTGCGCGGGATCCGTGTCGGCGATGCCTTCGAGCAGTTGCGGCAGCCGCTCGCGCACCCGCGGCGACGCCAGTTCGGTCTTCGACAGCACCACCGTCTTGCCCGCCGCGACGTCGGCCATCAGGCGCGTGCGAAGGTCGTGCAAGTCGGAATCGTTCGAGGCTTCTTCCATCGTGTGACCAGTGCCGGCGTGGCAGCCGACGTGACCCGCAGCGCGCAGCCTAGGAGATGGCCGCAGGCAGGCAAGGGAGCTGGCCGACTGCCATTCGCGGAGCAGCGTTCGCCACGCTGCCATGGCGGACGAGCCGACCTGGGTCAGAGCGACCGCGCGCGTCAGCCGTTGCCGGGCATCACGCGCAGCAGCACCACGACCGCGACCGCGTAGACGAGGCCCGACAGGATCAGCGGCACGTCGCGGAACAGCAGGCGCGCCGGGTCGCCGCCCTCGCTCTTGCGATAGACCAGGAACAGGTAGCGGAAGACGCCGTAGGTGACGATCGGCACCGTGTACATCAGCCGGTCGGTGTGGTGCGTCTCGCGGGTCTCCGGGCTGACCGTGTACATCGCGTAGCTGAAGATGCTCAACGCGGCCAGCGGCCCGATCAGCATGTTGAGGAACGCGGTCGTGTAGTCCGACATCGTCGCGCGCGTCTGGCCGGTGGCTTCGCTCTGGCGCGCCAGTTCCTCGTAGCGTTTGCAGAACGCCAGGAACAACGCGAAGAAGAACGTGCACATCAGCAGCCAGCGCGACGCCGGCACGTCGATCGCCGCGGCACCCGCCTGCACGCGCAGTTGGAAGCCGAGCGCGATGCACATGCAGTCGATGATGACGAGCCGCTTCAGCCCGTACGAGTAGGCGATGTTGAGGACCAGGTAGGCGGCCGGCCAGCTGATGAACCAGTACGTGCCCTGGTGGGCGACGCCGAGGGCCAGGCCGCCCGCGAGCGTGATGGTGGCTGCGCACAAGAGCCACGCTGCCCCGACCGGCAGGCGCCCCGAGGCGATCGGCCGCAGCCGCTTCTTCGGGTGGCGCGCGTCTTCCTCACGATCGCCGATGTCGTTGAGCAGGTAGATCGAGCTCGCGGCGAAGCAGAAGGCGCCGAACGCCATCAGCGCTTCGGCCCAGGCCGCCATCTCGAAGGCGCGCTTCGTGAACAGCAGCGGCACGAGCACGAGCAGGTTCTTCACCCATTGGTGCGGGCGCAGGGCTTCGACGAAAGGCGGCAGCATCGGCGGGGATCATTCGGGCCATGTCGGACAAGGCAAGCGTGCGGCCAGCGTTCCGCTGGTCATCTTCGCTCGCTAGGCTGCGCGGCTTCGACGCATGGCGAATGAACGAACCCGAGGTCTCGACGGCATCTTCCGTCCCCGTTCCGTCGCTGTCGTCGGCGCGAGCCGACGTGTGGGCTCGATCGGTCGGCAGGTGGTCGCCAACCTGATCGCCGGTGGGTTCCAAGGTCCCGTCTACCCGGTCAATCCGAAGGCCGAGGTGGTGCTGTCGGTGCCCGCGTTCCCGTCGGTCGCAGCGATCCCGGGGCCGGTCGACCTCGCCGTGCTGGTCGTGCCGCCCGACGCCGTGCTGACCGCCGCCGAGCAGTGCGGCAAGAAGGGCGTGAAGGGGCTGGTCGTCATCACCGCCGGGTTCCGCGAGATCGGCGGCGAGGGCATCGTGCGCGAGGAGAAGCTGCGCGCGATCGCGGCGCGCCACGGCATGCGCGTCATCGGGCCCAACTGCATGGGCATCATCAACACCGAGCCCGAGTTCGCCTGCAATGCGAGTTTCTCGGCCACACCACCGCCGTGCGGCAGCGTGGCGATGGTGTCGCAGTCGGGCGCGCTCGGGGAAGCGATCCTCGCCGACGCGGCACAGGCCGGCCTCGGCGTGGCGATGTTCGCGTCGGTCGGCAACCGCGTCGACGTGACCGCCGCCGACCTGCTCGCCTATTGGGGCGACGACGACCAGGTGAAGGTCATCCTGCTCTACCTGGAGACGGTGGGCGAACCGCAGGAGTTCGTGCAGGTCGCGCGCGCGGTGGCGCGCAAGAAGCCGATCATCGCCGTGAAGTCGGGGCGCAGCGAAGCCGGCGCGCTGGCGGCGAGTTCGCACACGGGCTCGATCGCCGGCGCCGACGTCGCCGCGGACACGCTGCTGCAGCAGTGCGGCGTGCTGCGGGTCGACAACTTCCGCGACATGTTCGCGCTGGCGCAGGCGCTGCTGACGCAGCCGCTGCCGCGCGGGCCGCGCATGGCGATCGTCACCAATGCGGGGGGGCCAGGCATCCTCGCCACCGACGCGATCGCGGGCTTGGGCATGTCGATGGCGACGCTGGCGCCGGCGACGACGAAGGCGCTGCGCAAGGTGCTGCCGGCCGAAGCCAGCGTGCACAACCCGATCGACCTGATCGCGTCGGCCGATGCGGCGCGTTACCGCGCGGCACTGCGGCTGGTCGCGCGCGATCCGGCGGTCGACGGGCTCGCCGTGCTGTTCGTGTCGCCGATCATGATCGACGCCGCGGCGGTGGCGCAGGCCATCGTCGACGAGACGCGCGGGCTGCAGAAGCCGGTGCTGGCGTGCGTGATGGGCCGCCAGCGCGGTGACGAGGCGCTGCAGATCCTGCAGCGCGCCGGCATCCCGGTGTTCCGCTACCCGGAGGATGCAGCGACGACGTTGCGGCTGTTGTGCCGGCGGTTCCGCTGGCTCGAACGGCGCCCGGTGAAGTTGCCGAAGCTGCGGGTCGACAAGCGCGCCGCGGCGCGCGTGCTGGCCGCGCATGGCGCCGGTGGCTGGTTGCCAGCGGCCGCGACCGAAGCGGTGCTGCAGGCCTACGGCATCCCGTTCACGCCGAGTCGCCGCGTGGCGACGGCTGGCGATGCGGCGACCGCGGCGCACAAGCTGGGCTTCCCGGTGGTGCTGAAGGCCGAGGCGCCGGACCTGTTGCACAAGACCGAGCATCGGGCGGTCCGCACCGGGCTGCGCACCGGCGACGAGGTGTTCGCGGCGGCGCAGGAACTGCTCGCGCGGCTCGGTGGCTCGTTCCCCGGCCTGTCGCTGCAGGTGCAGGCGCACGCGCAGGGGCATCGCGAAGTGCTGCTCGGCATGACGCGCGATGCGCGCTACGGGCCGCTCTTCGCGGCCGGGCTGGGCGGCGTGCAGGTCGAACTGCTGCGCGACGTGGCGGTGCGCATCGGTCCGCTCGACGGCAAGGACCCGGAGGAGATGTTCGCTTCGCTGCAGGGGCGCGCGTTGCTCGGCGCGTTCCGCGGCGCGCCGGCAGCGGACCTGCCGGCGGCGTTCGACGCGCTGCTGCGCCTGCAACAACTCGTGCTCGACTTCCCGCGCATCGCCGAGGTCGAGGTCAATCCATTCATCCTCGCCAGTCGCGGTCGGCAGAGCGCCGCCGTCGACGGGCGCCTGCGACTCGAGGCTCGATGACCACGACCGATCCTTCCCTGCGCTTCTCGTTGGTGGTGCCGATCTACAACGAGGAGGAGAACGTGCAGAACCTGCTCGCCGAGGTCGAGGCGGTGCTGGTGCCGCACGGGCCGTTCGAGGCCGTTCTCGTCGACGACGGCAGCAAGGACCGCAGCCTCGAACGCATGCGCGAGTGGAAGCGCGAGCGCTCGGCGCACTGGCTGCGCATCGTGTCGCTGGTGGCCAACTGCGGGCAGAGTGCTGCGGTGATGGCCGGCGTCGAACAGGCGCGTGGACCGATCGTCGTGACCATGGACGGCGACATGCAGAACGATCCGCGCGACCTGCCAGCGATGGTGGCGCGCGTGCAGGCCGGCGAGTGCGATGCGGTCGTCGGTGTGCGCCGCAAGCGGCAGGACACGTGGACGCGCCGCGTGTCGTCGAAGATCGGCAACGGCGTGCGCAACTGGTTGACCGGCGATCGCGTCACCGACGCGGCGTGCGGCATCAAGGCGATCCGGCGCGACTACTGGCTGCGCGCGCCGAAGTTCATCGGCATGCACCGCTTCATGGCCACGCTGGTGAAGTACCTCGGTGGCAAGGTCGTCGAGGTCGACGTCAACCATCGCCCGCGCGCCGCCGGCACGGCCAAGTACGGCATCGGCAACCGCATCTGGAAGGGCCTGCGCGACTGCTTCGCGATGCGTTGGATGAGAACGCGCGTGCTGCTGCACCGCGTGAAGGAGGAGTTCTGATGTTGGCTGAATTCGCGGAAGCGGTGGCGCCGGCGACGCCGTGGTACTGGCTGGCGGTCGGCTACGGCGGCCAGGTGGTCTTCGGCTCGCGCTTCTACGTGCAGTGGCTCGCCAGCGAGAAGCACAAGCGCAGCGTCATGCCGGTGGTGTTCTGGTGGTTGAGCCTGGCCGGCGCCGTGCTGACGTTGGCCTACGCGATCTACAAGCTGGAAGGGCCGTTCATCATGGCCAACATCGGCGGGCCGCCGATCTACGCGCGCAACCTGTGGCTGATCCACAAGGCGCGCAGTCTGCCGCAGCCGCCGCCGCCGGTGCCGCCCGCTTGATCTTCCCGAGTGAGTATCGCCGGCCTCGTCGCTAGCGTTCGCGCTCGTGTTGCTGCGCGCCCTGATCCTGCTGCTGGTGACCGTGCTCGGCTGTTGGCCGGCGTGGAACCTGCCCGAACTCGACGGCACCGAAGGGCGCCGGGTGCAGATCGCGCTCGAGATGCTGCGCAACGGCGATCTGTTGGTGCCGACGCTCGGCGGGGAACCGACCTGGGCGAAGCCGCCGCTGCACTACTGGCTGCTGGCCGGTTGCCAGCAGTGGCTCGGCGGCGGGGTGCTGGCGATGCGGCTGCCCTCGGTGCTCGGCTTGTGGCTCGCGGCACTGCTGGCTGGCGAACTGCTGCGGCGCTGGTTCGGTGGGCGGGCGGGTTGGGTCGGAGCGCTCGGCATCGTGTGCTCGCCGCTGGCCGTCGCGACCTGGCCGACCGCGGAGATCGATCCCCTGTTCGCGTGCCTGACCGCGATGTCGCTGTTCACGCTGGCGACCGGCGTGGCGCGCGAACGCGGGGTGTTGGTGTTGGCGTCGGGTGTGCTGGCCGGGCTGGCCATGCTGCAGAAGGGGCCGCCGTTCTTCCTGTTCGCGGCCGGCGCCTATCTCGCCTGGTGGCGGCATCGCCGCTGCCGCGGCGGGCTGCTGCACTTCGTGCCGATGCTGCTCGTCGCGCTCGCGTACTTCGTGCCGCTGTGGCTGTGGCGGGTGGATCCGGGCGAGATGCTGTCGGTGGCACGCGGTGAGTCCGTCGCCCGGTTCTCGCCGTTCGCGTGGAAGCACCTGGCCGCGACGCCGGAGTACTGGCTGCGCGCGGTCGCGGTGCAGTTGCCGTTCGGCCTGTGGTGCTTCTGGGAATGGCGCGGCGCGCGCGACGCGCGCATCAACGCCGACGACCTGATGCTGCGCATGTGCAGTGGCGCTGCCGTGGTGGCGATCGCGGTGCTGACGCTGTCGGTGGATCGGCCGACGCGCTACCTGCTGCCGAACGTGCTGCTGTTCCCCTTCGCGGTCGCGCCCGCGGTGGCGCACTTCACGCTGCATCCGGGGCCCGTCCCGGCATTCGCCCGGCGCTTGCTGACACTGCTGGTCGCCGCGGGCGGGATCGCGCTGCTCGTGCTGCCGTTCCTGCCGCGCGTAGGACTCGGGGCGATGGCCTTGGCGGCGGTGGGGGCGCTCGGGGCGCGGGCCGTGCAGCGTCCGGTGCACGTGGTCGTGTTCATCCTGGCGCTGCCGGTGGTCGCGGCCTGGACCGTGTTGTGGGACCGGTCGGCGGCCTGGCGCGATTCGACGCGCGGCCGCAGCCAGGCGGCGGCGGTGCTGCAGCGGGAGCTCACCGCGCTCGGTGTCGGCAGCGATGCGGACATGCGCACCGCTGGGCACTTCGACTCGCCACTGCTGCTCGGCCTCGGGCGGCTGCTGCCAGGGAACGAATCGGGGCTCCGCGCCTGGACCGCGCGCTGGGTGCTGCACGAATGCACGGGGGCGATCGAGCTGCCGCCCGACTACCGCGAGCGACTGCGCCTGCATCTGCCGTTCAAGTCGTTCGCGTTGCGGGAACGGCACGAGGGCAAGTGACGGCGGTGCTGTTCGTGCGCCTGTCCGCCATGGGCGACGTGGTGCAGGGGCTCGGCGCGGTCGCGGCATTGCACCGCGTGCGGCCCGACTGGGATCTGGTGTTCGCGACGCAACCGGCGTTCGCGCCGCTGCTGCAGGGTTTCCCGGGCGTCGCGGCCGTGGTGCCGTTCGGGCGCCGCGACGGGCTCGGCGGCGTCTTCGCGCTGCGGCGAGCCCTGCGTGCCTGGCGGTTCGACCACGTGCTGGACCTGCAGGGCAACTGGAAGAGTGCGATGGTGGCGCGCCTGGCGCCTGCGCGGCATCGGCTCGGCATGGCCGCCCGGTGGCGGCAGGAGCCCACCAGCCGCTGGTTGCTGTCGAGCACCATCGACTGTGATGGTGTGCCGCATCCCGCGCGTGCTGCGTACGAGCTGGTGCGCGCGATCGCGCCCGAGGCGCCGTTCCTGTTGCCGCAGCTGCAGGCGACGGAAGTGGAGAAGGTCCACGAACGCGCCGCGCTGGCCGCGATCGGCATCGATGCGGCGCGGCGCTTCGAGGTGGTGGTCGTGACGGCGGCGAACGACCCGCGGGCGTTGCGGCCCGGACGCATCGCCGAGTTCATCCAGCGAGCGAAGGTGCCGGTGGTGCAGCTGCTGGGGCCCGCCGAGGCTGCGGTGGCTGCCCCGACCACGGCGCCGATGCTGCGGCACGAGCGTGGCGAGCTGCGGCGATTGGTGGCGCTCGGCGCCATCCTCGCCGCCAACGGTGGGCAGGTCTTCGGACCCGACCAGGGAGCCACCCACGTGCTGGCTGCCGCCGGCGCGACAACCCGCGTGCTATCCGGTGCGCAGGATCCGCGGCGATCCTCGCCGCCTGGGGCGACCTCGCACACGCATCCGTCGCCGCCGGCCTGCAGCCCGTGCCGCCGGCGCCGTTGTGAGCATGCCGAAGGCCCGGTGTGCATGGACTTCCCGCTCGACGGCGGCCGTCCGGTCGGCCTCGGACTGCCGTCGCCGCAGCAACTGCCGTAGCGCTGCTTGCCGGGCGGCACATTCCATGGTCCGCTGCGCGGATGCCTTTGCCGCAACCCCAACCGCATGCAGTCGGCGTGCTGGAGACGTTCCCCAACCCATGTGCCGAACGTGACTACGAGATCGCGTTCGAGTGCCCGGAGTTCACCTGCGTGTGCCCGAAGACCGGCCAACCGGATTTCGCCACGATCCGCATCCGCTACGTGCCGGACCAGCGCTGCGTCGAACTGAAGAGCCTGAAGCTCTACCTGTGGAGCTTCCGTGACGTCGGGGCCTTCCACGAGAAGGTCACCAACGACATCGGTGCGGATCTGCAGCGCCTGCTGCAGCCGCGGCGAATGGAAGTGGTCGGTGAGTTCAAGGTGCGCGGTGGCATCCTCACCACGGTCACGGTGCGGTTCGGCGGCTGAGTTCGCATTCTTGCGCGGTTGTGGGGCGGCCACTCCGCGGTACAAAGTCACCGTGAAAACGCGATGGTGGCGACGTGGCCTGGCTCTGGCGGGATTCGGCTGCCTGTGGCTGAACGTGCTCGACGATCCGCCGCTGGTGACCGGCGCCTGCGTGCAGGACGTGACCGCGGACAGCGCGATGCTGGGGATCGTCACCGCGGAGGCCAGCGCCGCGACCGTCACCGTGCGCGATCCCGCTGGACAGGTCGTGCACAGTCGCCGTGACGAGGCCGTGCGCAGGCACTCGTTCGCCATCGCCGGGCTGCAGCCGGGCGTTCGCTACACGTGGACCATGGACGTCGACGGTGCGGCGCCGGAGAGCGGGACGTTCCGGACCGTGGCACCCGGCGATGGGCAGCCCGTGCGGTTCGCCTTCCTGGGCGATTCGGGCCGCGTGCCGTGGTGGGTCTGGCTGCAGCGGGCACCGATCCTCCACTGGCCGGCCAGGTGGCAGTGGCTGCCGACGGCCACCGCGGTCACCGGCATCGGGGCCGCGATCGCCGCCTACGAGCCCGAGTTCGTGCTCCATCTCGGGGATCTCGTGTACCCGAAGGGGTTGAGCGCCCACTACTCCGCGGGGTTCTTCCGGCCATTTGCCGCGGTGCTGCGAACGGCGCCGATCTACGCGGTGCTGGGCAACCACGACGTGATGGATGCGGATGGCCTGCAGGCGTTGGCCAACCTGGCGCCGCCGCCCAGCCGCCTGACCGGCGATGGCAGGTGCTTCTCGTTGGCGCGCGGGCCCGTGCGCATTCTCGGTGTCGATTTCAACACGGTCCGGATCGGGAACCAGTTCGATCCAGAGCACCCTTCCATGCGGTTCCTGCGCGCTGAGCTTGCGGCTTGCGAGGAGCCCTGGGTCGTGGTCGCAAGCCACTTCCCGATGCGCAGTGCGTCGCGCCAGTGGGACCGGCCAGACCTCATCCAGGAGCTGCTTCCTGAGCTGCGGAGCTGGGGAGTGAGCCTCTACCTGAGTGGGCACGACCACTGCTACCAGCGGTTCGACGGGGGGGAGGGCGGACCTGCCCTGGTGGTCAGCGGCGGCGGCGGCAAAGACCTGTACGACGTGGACCCGCACCGGCGATCTGCGGCGCCCTCGCTGCGCTCCGTGGTGCTGAAGTCCTCATACCATTGGTGCGGCGTCGAAGTGGTTGCCGGCCGGCTGCGGGTCAGGGCGGTGGGCCTGGATGGCCAGGAGATCGACCGTTTCGAGGTCGAAGTGCCCAGCGGAGCCCGCCTCGAGAGCCTCCGCCAGGTCGCCCCTGGGCGGGCCGCGAGAATCGATCGCCTGAAGGGCGGATGAAAACTCCGGCCCTGCGAATGCCCGCCATCCTTAGCGTCTTCGTGGCAATGGTTTGCGACGCCTACAAAAATTCTTGACCCTATTGCTTGCGAGCTTGGGCAGAGGTCGCTACTCTCCCCCGCCCCTCGCACGTGGCTCAGCCGCGACGCGAGGAGATCTTTGACATACTGGGTGGCCTCGAAAGAGAAGCGTGTGAGCGCGAATGAGTGCTATTGGCCCACGTTGACGCAAGTCGACCGGCCGATGGCGAAGCCCACTGGCCTGGACTTCGGTTCGGGTTGGTGAAGAAGCGACGCCAAGGAA
>CAMAUH010000045.1 GCA_945861365.1 Candidatus Kuenenia stuttgartensis | reverse complement strand
GAGCTGTGCAGCGCGCTGGCCCAGGCGGGCCGCGAGGGGGCGCTGCCCGACCTGCCGCTGCCGTTCCACTTCGACCTCGCGCCCGACACCGCGACGGCCTTCGCCGACGTGCCGGGCCTGCGCGGCCTCGTCGACGAACGCGACGCGCTCGCCGAGCCGGCGTGGCTGCGGCCGACGCTGACCGGTGCGTTGCTGCTGGTGCTGCTGCTGGCGTTCGGCCTCGCGGTCGTGCTGCAGGCGCGCGCAGCGCAGCGCGAAGTGGCCGCGGCGCGCATGCAGACCGAGTTCCTGACGACGGTCACGCACGAACTGAAGACGCCGTTGGCCGGCATCCGCCTGCTCGGCGAGATGCTTGCCGATGGCCGCGCGCGCGGTCGCGAAGCCGACTACCACCGCATGCTGACCGGCGAGGCGGCGCGCCTCAGCCTGCTGATCGAGAACGTGCTCGACCTCGGCCGGCTCGAGCGCGGCGCGCGCGCCTACGACCTGCGGCCGACCGACCTCGGCGACGCGATCGCCGAGACGCTGGCATGGTTCGCGCCGCTTGCCGAACACGACGGGCTGCGCGTGCAGTGGGACGACCAGCTCGGCAGTGCGCGGCCGCAGCTCGACCGCGCGGCGTTCGTGCAGGCGCTGGTGGCGGTGCTCGACAACGCGCGCAAGTACGGGCTCGCGGGCGGCCGCATCGATGTCGTCACGCGCCGCGATGGCAACGGCATGGCACTCGACGTGCGCGACCACGGCGCTGGCGTTCCCGCGGGCGAGCGTGACCGCATCTTCGACCGCTTCGTGCGCGGCAGCGCGCAAGCGCACGGCAGCACGCCGGGCGTCGGCATCGGCTTGCACCTCGCGCGCACGATCGCGCGGCGGCTGCACGGCGAACTGGTCTGCGGCGAGCCGCTGGACGGCGGACCCGGCGCGCGCTTCACGTTCACGTTCCCGCTGGAGAATGCCCCATGAGTTTCCGCATCGCTCTCGTCGAGGACGACCGCACGCTGCGCACGGGCCTGCGCGACGCGCTGGCCGGCGAAGGGCACGAAGTGGTCGCCGCGGCCGATGGGCACGAGGCGCGGGCGTTGCTGCGGGCGCAGCGCTTCGACCTGGTCGTGCTCGACGTGATGCTGCCGGGGCCGAGTGGGCTCGAGCTGCTGCGCGAGCTGCGCGCGCGCGACGGCGACACGCCGGTCTTGCTGCTGACGGCGCGCGGTGAGGAAGGCGACAAGGTGCTCGGGCTCGAACTCGGCGCCGACGACTACGTGACGAAGCCGTTCTCGCTGCGCGAACTGCTGGCGCGGGTGAAGGCGATGCTGCGGCGGCGCGAACGTCCCGACGCGGCGCTGGTCGAGCAGTTCACGCTCGGGCCGGCGCGCATCGACCTGGCGGCGTTCACGGTGGTGCGCGATGCGGTCACGCACACGCTGTCGCCGAAGGAGGCGGGCATGCTGCGGCTGTTGCGGCAGCGGCAGGGGCGCGCGGTGGCGCGCAGCGAGTTCCTGCGCGAAGTGTGGGGCGGGGCCGCGTTCGTCGGCGACCGCACGATCGACACGCACATGCTGAACCTGCGGCAGAAGGTGGAGGTCCACCACAAGCAGCCGCGCTTCCTGCTGACGGTGCACGGGGTCGGCTATCGCCTCGTCGACGGCGGCGATGGTGGGGAGGCTTGACCGATGTTTGACACGGAACCCATCGACGCCGGACCGCGGGGCTGTTTGCGCCGCGTCTTATCCATCGCATGAAACATCCCATCATCGTGTCGTTGTTCGCGTCGCTGCTCGCTGCGCAGACGCCGTCGCCGGCCAAGCCCGCGCCGTCGCTGGAGCTCGCGAAGATCGTCGCTGTCGAGGAGCAGGAGCGGGATCTCGCCAAGGCGGAGGCGATGTATCGCGAGGCCATCGCCGGCACGACGCTGTCGCGGGAGGCGAAAGGGATGGCGTGCCTGCGCCTCGTGGATCTGCTGTTCCGGCTCGGCCGCCGGGAAGAGGCGAAGCCGTTCGTCGCCATGGCGATGGAGCTTGATGGGACTGCGATGGAGGCGTTCGACAACAGTTCGGATCCGCAGCCGAAGCAGGATCCGGAACGGGAGAAGGCGCTGCGCGAGAAGGCGCGGGAGCTGGTGAAGAAAGCCCTCAGCCAACCGCAGCTTGGCCTCGAGCAAGCCTCGAGCAGTCGTCTGCTCTGGATCGGGGAATCGGCCATTCCCGAGATCGCAGCCGGATTGGCGGCCGAGCAGCGCGCGGGTCTGAACTCCAACCGGCGATGGGAGAGCCAAAGAACGGTCGAAGGGTTGGCTGCTGTGCTCTGGCATCTCGGCAGTGAAGCCGCGGCAAGCCATCTCGAGGCTCTCTGGTCCGCGAGCGACTTCGCCTTCCGATCGCAACTGGCGGCGTATGCCGGCCAGTTGCGCGAGCCGCGCATGCTGCGTCTGGTGGAGAAGTGGGTCCTGCAGGAGAAGGACGAGAGCGTTTGTCGGACGTTGCTGATGAGCAACTCGCCGCAGGGTGTGCTGTATCAGAGAATGGAACCCGATGTGGTGATCCAGGCCGTCCGGTCGCAGCCCGTAGCACTGCAGGCGCTGCTGTTGACGAGTGCTGCCCGGCGGGGTGAATCGGAGCAGCTTGCCACCCACCTCGTGGAGCTCTCCCGTACTCTCCTGGCTGGCAGCGATCCCGAAGGCGGGCGGGCGGCCCAGTCGTTCTTGAAGGGGCCCAGTGCCCAGGCACTGCCGGCACGGGTGGAGCTGCTGCTCGAGCAGTTGCCGGGGCTCGAGAACGTGGCCCAGGAGGGTATTGCCAGTGAGTTGCCGAGTGCCTGGCGGGATTCCCGCGGGTATCTCACCGGAGACGTGGTGCGGCGGCTGTGGCCCCTGCTGATGCAATGTGCGCGGAAGCTGCCGCCAGGCCACATGGGGTGGCCTTGGCTGAGTGGACTGATCCGGGGTTCGTTGGAGAAGGTCGACGCTCCCGGAGTGCTGGAGCTGCTCGAGGTCGCCGCGAGATTCCCGCAGGATGGGTTCGGTACGTTCTCTGGGGACTGGTTGCGCGGCCGCGTCGACATGGGGAATGCCGGCAAGGTGTTCTCGCTGTACGCGAAGCTGCCGAAGGCTCGGCCTTCGCTGCTGGAAGCACTGTCGGAGGCTCCCGAGCTACCAGCCGATCTGTTTACGCCCCTTCGAGATCGCCTGCATGAGAAGCCGGGTGATGGCTTGGGTCCGTGGAAGTTCCTCAGAGCCATGGCCCGTACGGGGCACGCCGGACTGGTCGATGAGGTGATGACCGCGTGGCGTGCGGACCCGAAGGAGGGCAGCGACGAGGCCGCGTGGATCCTGTACCGCCATGCCCGGAAGGACGCGAGCGAGGCGGTGCGAGCCGCCATGCGGGAGTTGTTGGATCCCAAGACCCCGTTGGATTCGCAGCACGGCAACCGTCCCCGGCTCCTGTTGGCGCTGCTGTCGATGCACGACACCGCGGCGTTGCCATTGCTGGACACGTCTGCGCTTGCCCGCGCCAAGCATCCCTATGCGACGCGAAGCGAGAAGCCAGGGCTGACGCCGATCGATTACCTGCTCGCCCGCGATGCGGACCCGCCACACGGCTTCACCGAGGACGAAGTCCTGGCACTCATCCCGGCCTGGTTCAAGAACGGCATCCCGCCCGCTCTTCTGGCACTCAATTGTCGATCGACGCTGTCGGATCGTGTGTTGGGCGAAGTGGCGCGTCATGTGTTGCACGCGGTTGCTCCTTCCGGTGCAGACACCGGGACGGAACGTGACCGATGGCTGGATCGCGTGCTCGGACGCATTCGGCAGGAGACCGATTGTCCGCCGGATCTGCGTGGTTGGATTCCGAGCATGCTCGTGGCGCCGGTTGCCACCGTCTTCCTGGACCGGATGAACGAAGAGGAGGTCCGAGCGAATCGGGCTGCTATCGAAGCGTTGCTGGATCAGGAAGATGAGCAGGTCGCGATGTCGGCGGTCTGGCGATTGCGCGAAGCCAGCATCCCGCCGTCGCCGGAGCGCCTGTTCGCAAACCGCCATCCTCAATTGCGCATGGCAGTGATCGAGCTCCCGGGTCGCCAGGATCTCTTGATTCGCCTGCTCAAGGACCAGAACGGAGGCGTCCGGGGCGAGGCGGCGGTTCGCTGCGGCAACGTGCTCGACAAGGAGGCCGTGCCGGGGTTGCTGGCCCTGCTCAGCGACCCGGACCAGTATCCGCGCAAGACCGCTGCCGAGGCCCTCACCAAGATCCGCTTCTATCACGAGCAGCAAGCGCACTGGGACCGCGTGCTCAAGGGCCTCGACGCTAGCCCCGCCAACGCCGCCGAGAAGCTGCTGCTGCAAGCCAAACCCGAAGCCCCCAAAGCCCAGCGCCTGCTGGCGATCACGTCCCTCGGCACGCTCGGCGTTCCTGAAGCGCTGCCGTTCCTGATCGATTGGACCGCCGACCCCGACGCCGAGATCCAGAAGGCGGCGAAGGACGCGATCACGCAGATCCACCTGAACCCGCGCAAGTGAACGCGACGCCGCAGCGCCCGCGCGCGCCCGATTCCGCAGGTTCCTGAGCCGTCCGGCGGCGGTCGCACGCTTGTCGTGGCCCCGGGATGCCGGCACGGTGCTCCGTGCCCGCGCCCGCGGGCGCCGAGGCCCGTGCACGCATGACCGACTCCAGCCACCTGCAGCTCCGCCAGATCTTCACGCGCGCGCTCGAGCTGCCGGCGGCCGAACGCGCCGCGTTCCTCGCGCAGGCCTGCGGCGGCGACGAAGCGCTGGTGCGGCGCGTGCAGGCCATGCTCGCGGCCGCCGAGGACGATCGCTTCCTCGGCAACCCGACCGGTGTCGGTCCCGCGTCGACGCCCGCAGCAGCGGCCGAAGCGACGGAACTCGGTGAGCGGCCGGGCAGTCGCATCGGTCCCTACAAGCTGCTGCAGCAGATCGGCGAAGGCGGCTTCGGTGTCGTGTTCCTCGCCGAGCAGGAGCAGCCGGTCATGCGCCGCGTCGCGCTGAAGATCGTCAAGCTCGGCATGGACACCAAGCAGGTGATCGCCCGCTTCGAGCAGGAACGCCAAGCGCTGGCGATGATGGACCATCCCAACATCGCCCGCGTGCTCGATGCCGGCGCGACGGCGACGGGTCGTCCGTACTTCGTGATGGACCTGGTCAAGGGCAGCTCGATCGTCGAGTTCTGCGATCGCGGCCAGCTGACGATCGATGAGCGCCTGGCCCTGTTCACGCAGGTCTGCCACGCGGTGCAGCACGCGCACGGCAAGGGCATCATCCATCGCGATCTGAAGTCGTCGAACGTGCTGGTGACGGTGCAGGACGGCAAGCCGCTGGCGAAGGTCATCGACTTCGGCATCGCCAAGGCGACCGCGCAGAAGCTGACCGACAAGACGCTGTTCACCGAGCACCAGCAGGTGATCGGCACGCTGCAGTACATGAGCCCCGAACAGGCCGAGGGCTCGCTCGACATCGACACGCGCACCGACGTCTACTCGTTGGGCGTGCTGCTGTACGAATTGCTGACCGGCAGCACGCCGTTCGACCGGAAGACGATCCGCGACGCGATGTTCGGCGAGATCCAGCGGATGATCCGCGAGGTCGAGCCGCCGCGGCCGTCGACGCGGCTCAGCGACTCGCACGAGCTGCTGGCCGGCATCGCTGCGCATCGCCGCGTGGAGCCAAAGCGCCTCGGCAAGCTGCTGCGCGGCGACCTCGACTGGATCGTCATGAAGGCGCTCGAGAAGGACCGCACGCGCCGCTACGAGACCGCCGACGGCTTCGCGGCCGACATCGTGCGCTACCTCGGGGGCGAAGCCGTGGTCGCGGCCCCGCCGAGCGCTGCGTACCGCGTGGTCAAGTTCGTGCGCCGCCACCGGGGGCCGGTCACGGCCGGTGTGCTGTTGGCGGCGACGCTGCTGGTCGGCGTCGTCGCGTTCGCATGGGAGGCCGAGATCGCCAACGAGCAGCGCGATCGCGCGCGCGTGGCGGAAGGGCAATCGCGGCAGCGTGCCGAGGAGCTGCAACTGGTCGTCGACTTCCAGAGTTCGATGCTCGAACAGGTCGACGCGACGCGCGCGGGCTTTGGCCTGACCGACGACGTGTTCGCGAAGTTCGACGCGGCGCTGGCGAAGGCGGAGGTGCCGCCGGCCGAACTTCAGCAGCGTTCGCAGTCGTTCCGCGGTGACTGGCAGCGCATCAACGCCACCGACATCGCCTGCGACGTGATCGAACGCACGATCCTGCAGCCGGCGGTGGCGGCGATCGACCGTTCGCTGGCCGCGCAGCCGCTGGTCGCGGCGGGCCTGCGGCTGTCGCTGGGCAAGCGCTACGAGCAGCTCGGGCGCTACGACGCGGCGCTGCCGCTGATGCGCGACGCGCTGGCGGTGCGGCGCCGGCTGCTCGGCAACGAGCACGAGAACACGCGCGCGGCGATCTCGAGGCTGGCGTCGCTGCACCAGCGGCGCACCGAGTACGCGTTGGCGCAGCCGCTGTACGAGGAGCTGCTGGCGACCAACCGGCGCGTGCTCGGTGAGCTCGATCCGGCGACGTTGCGTTCGATCAACGACATGGGCCTGCTGCTGTCCAGCCAGGGGCGCTTCGCCGACGCGGAGCCGTGGTATCGCGAAGCGCTCGCCAAGATGCGTCAGGTGCTCGGCGAGGCGCACGACTCGACGCTGACGGCGAAGGCCAACCTCGGCTTCCTGCTGAACGAACTCGACAAGGGCGAAGAGGCGGAGTCGCTGCTGCGCGAGGCCTATGCGGCACGTCGCGAAGCACTCGGCGACGACGACCCCGACACGTTGAGCGTGTGCAACAACCTGGCGCTGGTGCTGCAGGACCGTGGCAAGAGCAAGGAGGTGGAGCCGCTGCTGCGGCAGCAGTTGGCGGCCTACCGCCGCCTCGGCGGCGAGGAGCATCCGGACACGCTGCGCACGCTGAACAACCTCGGCATGCTGCTGAAGGAGCTCGGGCGTCCCGCCGAGGCCGAGCCGCTGTTCCGCGAAGCCCTCGCGGCGCGCATCCGGCGCGACGGCAAGGAGCACGTGGAGACGCTGGTGCCGATGAACAACCTCGGCTTGTTGCTGTCCGAGCAGCAGCGCTTCGACGAAGCAGCGCCGGTGTTGCGCGAGACGCTCGAACTGCGGCGTCGCCTGCGTGGGCCGGATCACCCGGAGACGCTGACGTCGATGAACAACCTCGCCAACGTTCTGGGCAACCAGAAGCAGTTCGACGAGGCGGAGGCGCTGCATCGCGAAGTGCTGCAGCGGCGCCGGCAGAGCCTCGGCGACGGCCATCCGCTGGTGCTCGGTTCGCTGAACAACCTCGGCATGATGCTGTTCCTCGCCGATCGCCCCGCCGACGCCGAGCCGCTGCTGCGCGAAGCGGTCACGCGGCTGAAGGAGTCGCCGGGGCCGATGCACCCGAACACGCTGCAGGGCACGGCGAACCTGGCGCGCGTGCTGCAGGCGCTGCAGCGCTTCGACGAAGCGGAGGCGCTGTACCGCGAGGCGCTCGAGAAGATGAAGGTGGCGCTCGGGCCCGAGCATCCAGCGGGGCTCAACACGGCCATCGGGCTCGCGCAGCTGTGCAACGAGCGCGGTCGCTACGCCGATGCGTTGGTGGTGCTCGAACCGCTCGATGCCGTGATGCGGCGGCTGACCGCGGCCCGCGCCACCTCGTCGTTGCCGATGTACCTGGTGCGCCGAGGCGCGGCGCAGGCGGGCCTGGCGAAGGCTGCGACGGAGTTCGCGGCGGCGTCGGCATCGCTGACGGAAGCGTGGAGCTTGCTGGAGCAGGGCAAGCGCACGACGGGACGCGAGGCGAAGGCCTGCGCGCAGGCGTTCGTGCAGCTGTTCACGGCGTGGGCGAAGGTCGATGCCGAGGGCGGGCATGCGGCGAAGGCCGCGGAGTGGCAGGCGCGGCTCGCGGCGATGGGCGGGTAGGGGCCTGCCGAGCGCCAATTGCGGTGCGCTTCGTCAGCCGGTCGCTGGCAGGTCATGGACCGAGAGCAGGCCGAGTCGTCGCCAGCCGATCGTCAGCATCCAGGTTCGCGCTACCGTGACCGGTCGCGGCACCGCTTCGAGGCCGCGCACCGTCACCGTCTCGCGGAAGCCGTCGAACCACGGGGCGGAGGTGTAGGTGTCGATCGCTTGCTTGACCTGTACCTCGCGACCTTCGGTCGCGTGCTTCTTGCCGTTGCCGAGCACGTAGCGGAGCGCGTTGCGCACCTCGCGCGGCGACTTCAGGATGCGGTCGTGGTACCGGTCGGCGAAGACGGTGCCGCGGCGGCTCCACAGCTTGTTCAGCGCCTTGGCGACGCGGATCGCGAGGCCCTGCAGGCCGCGCGACAGGGCCGTGCGGTCGGCGGCTTCGACCAGCAAGTGCAGGTGGTCGTTGAGCACGGCGTAGTGGGTCAGGCGGAAGCCAGCGCGGTCGCAGCCAGCGGCGAAGGTGGCCAACAGCGACGCATACTCGGGTCGGTTGCGTAGCTTCGGCAGGCCCCGCAGCAGCTTCATCGTCACGTGCGCGGGGAACCGCGCCGCCAGCAGCGCCCGCGGCGCATGGCTGACCAAGGCCTGCTCGCCCTTCGGCTTCCGGCCAGCACCTGGCCGACGGCCACCGTTCTGGCGGAACGGCAACTCGACCTGCTTCGGTCGCGGCTTGCGCGGCTTCGTGGTGGTCGTCACCGCCCGCGGTGGCTTGTTCGGTCGCGAAGCTCGGGTGCCCATCTGATTCAGCAGATATTGTGGACTCGGATCGCGGGCGTCAAGCCATGTTCGTCGGATGTTTGGCCGGCCGCCTGCTCACGCGCCCGAACCTGATGCGCTCGGTGCGCGCTTGTCAGGGCTCGGCCCAACCGGAACGCATCGCGGCCAACGTCGTATGGTGGCGGCTTCATGAACGCGCACTCCCCGGCGTCCCTCGTCCTGCCGTTCTCGCTGCTCGCAGCCTGCGCCTCATCTCCGCCCGCACTGCCCGCCGACCGCGCCTTGGCCACCCCGACTGTCAGCGCGAACGAGCACGTGCGCATCGAAGCGCTGTGGGCCATGCCGGTCGTTTCCCCCGGCGAAGAAGCCGAGCTGGTGCTGACCGTGCACATCGCCCCGGGCTTCCACGCCTACGGCCACAAGGAGACGACCAACATCCCGGTCGCGTTGCCGGCGAAGGGCCTGCAGCTCGATGGGCTCGAAGCGATCGGCGCGCCGGTGCTGCCGGCCGGTGAGCACGCGAACGTGCATGGCGTCGACACGTATCCGCTGCCGGCGAAGTTCACGATCGCGCAGCGCGTCCGGGTGCCCGCGGCCTGGCGCGGCGGTGCGGCCGAGGTGCGCGGCGTGCTCGCCTACCAGCTGTGCAACGACACGGCCTGCTACCCGCCGGAGAAGCTGGCCTTCACGGCGCGCCTGCCGGTTCGCGCGGCGCCCTGAGCCGGCGCATCGGCGCGCGCGCGATGGCGTCGGCGGCACGGCCCCGCGGCGCACAACTTCACCCGCGCGCGTGCCGATCCGGGCCTGGCTCGTATCATCGCCGCCCCGATGTACGCCCGAGCCCGCTGGATTTCGTTCGTCCTGTTCCTGTGCGCGCTGACCGCACCGCTCGCCGCCCAGAGCAAGGTGACCGTCGAGGCGGTGCTGGTGCCCGCGACCGCGAAGCCCGGTGACGAGGTCGAGCTGGTGCTGACCGCCAAGGTCGAGGCCGGGTTCCACGCCTACGGCAGCAAGGAGACCACCAACCTGCCGGTGAAGCTGAAGGCGAAGAACCTGCAGCTCGGTGGGCTGGAGCGCGTCGGCGAAGCGGTCGTGCCGGGCGGCATGAAGAAGACGGTGTTCGGCGTCGAAACCTATCCGCTGCCGAGCACCTTCAAGGTGACGCAGAAGCTGAAGGTGCCGGCCGGCTTCGCGGGTGCGGAAGCGAGCATCGAGGGCGCGCTCGACTACCAGGTGTGCGACGAGAACATGTGCCTCGCGCCGAGCAAGGAGCCGTTCGCGGTGAAGCTGGCGATCACTGGCGGTGCTTCGGCAGCGCCGGCGGCGGTGAAGCCCTACACGCCGGGCGATGTCGTCAGTGCGACGCCACCGGCGCCGATCGCACAGGACCCGAAGCCCGAGGTGAAGCCGGGCCTGCAGCTGTTGCCGGACGAGAAGTTCGCGGTGCGCGCGACGATCGAGCCCGCCACCGCGCGGCCCGGCGAGACGGTGACGCTCGTGCTCGACGCGCTCGTCGACGCGCGCTACCACGCCTACGGCACCAAGGAGACGACCAACCTGCCGGTCGAACTGAAGGACGAGAAGCTGCAGCTCGGCGGGCTCGAGTCCGGTGGCGACGCCGTGGTGCCGCCCGGTGAGCCGGCGAAGCAGTTCGGCGTCGAGACGTTCCCGCTGCCGCACGAGTTCCGCGTCACGAAGCGGCTGAAGGTTCCTGCCGCAACGAAGCCGGGTGCCCTGACCGTGAAGGGCGAACTCGACTACCAGCTGTGCGACGACAACCAATGCCTGCCGCCGGGCGCGATCGAGTTCAGCGCGGCGGTGACGATCGAGGCCGGCGCCGCGCGCGCTGCGACCGAACCTGCACCGAGCGCGTCGGCGCCCGATGATCAGCTCGGCGGCTCGCTGTGGGCGCTGCTGCTCGCGTGCATCGGCGGCGGCCTGTTCGCCCTCGTGATGCCGTGCACGTACCCGATGATCCCGATCACCTTCAGCTTCTTCACGAAGCAGGCCGACCTGCGCGGCGGCAAGGTGATGACGCTGGCGCTGACCTACGGGGCCGGCATCGTCGGTATGTTCGCCGCGATCGGCGCGCTCGCGGGCGTGCTCGGTGGCTACATCGTGCCGTTCGCCGCGCACTGGATCACCAACACCGTGATCGGCACCGCGTTCGTCGTGTTCGCGCTGTCGCTGCTCGGTGTCATCACGCTGCAGCCGCCGCAGTTCCTGGTCAGCGCGGCCGGCAAGTCGCGCGGCGTCGGCGGCGGGCTCGGCGTGCTGCTGATGGGCGCCACGCTGGTCGTCACGTCGTTCACGTGCACGGCGCCGGTGGTGGCGCTGCTGTTGGTGCCGGCGGTGCAGTCGGGCGATGGCCTGCGGCCGACGCTCGGCATGGCGATGTTCGGGCTGACGATGGCGCTGCCGTTCGTGTTCCTGGCGCTGCTGCCGGGCCGTGTGCGCGCGCTGCCACGCAGCGGCGAATGGATGAACACGCTGAAGGTCACGCTCGGCTTCATCGAGCTGGCCGCGGCGCTGAAGTTCTTCTCCAACGCCGAGTATGTCGAGGAACTGCACGTGCTGCCGCGCGAGACGTTCTTCGGCATCTGGATCGCGATCTTCGTGGCACTTGCGGGCTACCTGTGGGGCCTGCTGCCGCGCCGCGCGGTCGGCAACGGCCGCCGCGTCGGTGGCCTCGCGAGCCTCGCGTTTGCCGGTTACTGCGTCTATGGACTCGTCGGTGGCAAGCTCGACTTCGTCATGAACGCGCTGGCGCCGGCGTACGGTCTGCGCGACGTGTCGCAGCACGAACTCGTCGTCGACGACTACGAGGTCGCGGCCGCGAAGGCGAAGGCGCAAGGCAAGCTGGTGCTCGTCAACCTGACGGGCTTCACCTGCGCGAACTGCCGCATGGTCGAGCGCGGCATCCTGCCGGATGCGGCGATTGCGCCGACCCTGGCGCAGCACTTCGTCGAAGCGCGCCTGCACATGGACAACGAGTCGGCGATCCCGGCACCGCAGTGGGCGCGCCACCTGAAGCTGCGCCACGACCTCGTCAACGACCGCGTCACGACGCCGACCTACGTGACCGTCGATCCGAACGTGGGTGCGCCCATCGTCGAGCACGTGCTCCGCGGCGGCCCGGGCGCGTGGCTGGTCGGCTACCAGGCGTTCCTCGAGCAGACGCTGGCGAAGACCGGCCGCACCGCGAAGAAGTGACCGCCGCGCCGCCCGGGCCAGCGCGTCAGCGCTCGGCGCCGCGCGCGAGTTCGACGAACTCTTCGGGCTCCGCGGGCCCTTCGTGCTGCTTCACCAGCACCCCCGCGCGGTCGTAGGTCAGCGTCTGCGGCAGCCCGCCGATCTCGACGCCGAACGCCTTGCGGATCTTCGGCATCTCGTCATCGGTGCACAGCAGCACCGGGAAGTCGATGCCGAGCGCCTTGCTCTTCGCGGTGACCTTGGCGAGCGCCTGCTCGGTGGTCAGCTCGCTGCCGAGCTGCTCCATCGCGACGCCGACCACGATGCCGCCGCGGTCGCGGAACGCCTGCGTGGCGGCGATCAGGTCCGGCATCTCGCCGACGCACGGCGCGCACCACGTCGCCCAGCAGTTGACCAGCACCGGCTTGCCCTTGTGGGCCGCCAGCCACTGCATCACGCCGGCGGTGTCGCGCGCCTCGATCGAGAACGCGCGCGCCGTCGGGGTCACCGCCGTTGCAGGCGGTGCCGTGGTGCTCGCGGTCGGCGCAGCGCTGCCGGAGCAGGCTGCGCACAGAAGCAGCGGCAACAGCCAGAGGCGCTCAACCATTGCCCTTCTTCTCGCCGCGCCCTTCGCCACCGCGACGGCCACCGCGGCCGCCACCGCCCGCCGCGCTGGCGCGCTTGATCGAGCAGCCCTCTTCCTTGGTCGCGAACGGCTCGACCTTCTCACCCTTCAGCAGCTTGCCGACGACGTCGCGCAGGTAGTTGTTGCGCTTCTCGGCGTTGCGGTCCTTCTGGTCGTCGTCGACGAGGCCCTTGTAGACCAGCTTGCCGTCGGCGCCGAACACGTAGACGTGCGGCGTGGTCTTCGCGTCGAACAGGTCGGCGACCTTGTTGCCGTTGTCGACGAGAACGCGGAACGGCAGCCCCTTGTCCTTCAGGTGCGCCTTGATGCCATCGATCGGCTTCTGGTTGTCGTCGGTGGCATCGATCTCGGTCTTGTTGCTGTCGATGTGCAGGAACACGGCACCCTGCCCCTCGAAGTCCTTCTGGATCTGCGCGAGGCGCGCGTCCCACGCCTTCTGGATCGGGCACGAGATCGAATAGAAGCTGACGACGGTGACCTTGCCCATGAAGTCGTGGGCCTTGACCGCCTTGCCGTCGAGGTCGGTCAGCGTGACGTCGCCGTTGACGCGCTGGCCGAGCTGCAGCGTCTTCGGGGCTTCCTGCTTTTGCGCCTCGGTCTTCGGCGCGGGGTCCTGCTTCGGTGGTTCCTTCGCGGGCTCTTGCGCGAACAGCGGCAGTGACAGGCAGGGGATCAACAACGAGCGGATCAACGTGTTCATGGAGTTCTCCTAGGAGGGCGGGATCAGAGCCGCAGCGGGCGGCGAACGGGAGCCACGCGGCGGGCACGTGACGGGATTGGGACTCAGGCCGCGGCGCGCGGGGTCGGTGCCGGTGTGATCGACGTCTTCAGGATCTCGTTGTGCCGCAGCAGGCGCAGTTGCTGCGGGTTGCCGATCGCGCCGCGCGGCAAGCCGGCGAACAGGTCACCGACGCCGCGGATCGGTCGCTGTTCGATCGACACGAGCAGGTCGCCCGGCTGCACACCGGCGAGCGCGGCCGGCGAACCCGGAGTCACCGCGGCGACTGCCAGCGCGCGCGGCGACGGTAGGCCGAGCCGGTGCGCGATGGTCGGCGCCAGTTCGACGCCGTGCACTGCGACGCCGAGCCAGCCGCGCTCGACGCTGCCATGGCGGTGCAGTTCGGCCATCACGACGCTCGCCGTCGCCGACGGCACTGCGAAGCACAGGCCTTGCGCCATCGGCAGGATCGCGGTGGCGATGCCGACGACGCGGCCCTGCACGTCGAGCAGCGGACCGCCGCTGTTGCCGGGGTTCAGCGGCGCGTCGGTCTGGATCATGTCCTCGATCGACTGCCCGCCCGGGCTCGGCAGCGCGCGGCCGAGGCCGCTGAGGATGCCGGCGGTCACCGAATGCGACAGGCCGTGCGGGCAGCCGACCGCGAGCGCGAAGTCGCCGACGCGCAGCGCGTTCGAGTCCGCGAGTTCGAGCCCGGGCACGGCAGCACCCGGCACGCGCAGCAGTGCGACGTCGGTGGCGGCATCGCTGCCGAGCACGTCGACGACGACGCTGCGGCCGTCGTGGAACATCGCTTCGACGCCGAGCGCGCCGTGCACGACATGGTGGTTGGTCAGCGCGAGGCCGGCGTCGCCGACCAGGAAGCCCGAGCCGGTGCCCGAACGGCCGCGCCCCAGCGTGCGCAGGTGCAGCACGGCGGGGCGCACGCGCTGCACGACGGCGGCGATCTCGTCGGAGAACGACTGCAGGAGGCCCATGTGGGCCAGCCTGTAGGCCGCACCCGGTCGCGACGAAAGGGCGCGCCCGGCTCAGCTCATTCGACGACGACGGCGGTCCCGCTGGCCGCGACCATCAGCATGTTGCCGATGACCTGGTAGTCGAGGTCGACACCGACGATGGCATT
>CAMAUH010000044.1 GCA_945861365.1 Candidatus Kuenenia stuttgartensis | reverse complement strand
CGCGGCGACGCGGCCCCCGCCCGCTGACCGGGGTCGCCACCGACCGACCGCCGGACCTCACTGCACCTCGACGACCATCTCCACTTCGACCGCCATGTGGCGCGGCAATGCGGACACCCCGATCGCCGAGCGCGCATGGCGACCACGTTCGCCGAAGACCTCGACCATCAGGTCCGAGTAGCCGTTCATCACCTCGGGTTGCTGCGCGAAGTCCGGGGCGCACTGCACCATGCCGAGGACCTTGACGATGCGCTGCACGCGAGCGAGGCTGCCGAGCTCCGCTTTCAGTACAGCGAGCTGATGGATGCCGACCAGGCGAGCCGCCTGGTAGCCCGCGTCGATGCCGAGATCGACGCCGACCCTGCCGATGACCAGCCCGCCGTCCGGCCGCGTGGGCCCCTTGCCAGCCAGGAACAGCAGGTTGCCCGAGCGGACCGCATGCACGTAGTTGGCCACCGGCGTCGGCGGCTGCGGCAGCGTGATGCCGAGCGCAGCCAGCTTCGCCTCCGGATCGAAAGGTCCCGGGGCGATGGTGCCCTCCGGCGCCGGCGACGGCGCATGGCAAGCAGCGGCCAACCAGCACAACGCGAACAGGATCTGTTTCATGGCGCGCGGCCGATGGCCGATTCGGAACCCGCAACGGCATCCAGGATGGCACGCCCGCCAGGAATCGAACCTGGGACCGCCGCTTTAGAAAAGCGGTGCTCTATCCAACTGAGCTACGAGCGCCGACCCGCGCACCATAGCAAGCACAGCGGACGCCCGCACGCGAGCCGGTATCACCCACCGTCGCCGCGCGCATCACCATCGTCGTCGCCGTACGCGGCCTCGGGCAGGTCGCTCGCCGAGGGCTGCGTGCGGTAGCGGTCGTGGATCCACAGGTACTGCTCCGGCGCCAGCAGCACCAACTGCTCGACCGCCGCGTTGACGCGCCGCACCGCGGCCTGCAGATCGGCCGCGCGATCGCCGGTCGCCTGCAGCGTGAACGGTTCCATTGCGACCATCTCGAACTTGAACCCGCGCCCGCGCCGGATCGCGCCGCCGACGAGGATCGGGTAGCCCTTGCGCAGCGCCAGCGTGACCGCGGCGCGTTCGCAACTGGCGAGCTTGCCGAAGAACGGCGCGAACACGCCGCGCAGGCGCTGGTTCTGGTCCACCACCATCAGGCCGACGCCGCTGCGCTCGAGCCCGGCCGCGAGCCCGCGGATGCCGCCGCGCCGCGGGTGCACGACCAAGCCGCCGCGTTCGCGGTTGGCGAGGATCCAACTCTCCAGCAGCGGGTTCTTGCTGATGCGTGCGACGCTGTCGGCGCCGCCGAACCACTGCGCCATGCCGACCGCCGCGACCTCCCAGTTGCCGAGGTGCGCAGTGAGGCCGAAGCACGGCTTCGGCAGGCTCGCCAGCAGCGGCGCCGCGTTCCCGTAGTCGAGCACGCTGCGCACATCCCCGCCGCGGGCCAGCAAGCGGGTCAACCGCGCCATGTCGAGCGGCACCTTGAACAGGTTGCCGGTGGCGCGCGAGCCGATGCGCAGCAGTTCGTGATCCGGGCGATCCGGGAACGCCTGCCGCAGGAACTTCAGCCCGTAGCCGCGCCGGCGGCGATCGAAGCGGAACCACAGGCGGCCGAGCCCGTCCGCGGCGGTGTAGCCGAACCACTGCGGCACGCGCGCAGCGATGCCGATGGCGATGCGGGCGGCGATGTAGACGAGGCGATCGATGAAGCGCACCTTCATGGCAGGAACTCCCGCAGCGTCGGTTGGCTGCCGAGGAACTGCAGCGCGATGCGCAGCACGTGGCGCGGCTGCGCGAACGCCGCGAGGCGCGCGTCGTCCTTCTCGGTGGTGACGAGCCAGGCGCCCGCCGCCGCTGCCTGCCGCTGCGCGGCATCGACCTCGGCGGCGGTGAAGCGATGGTGGTCGCGGTGCGCGATCTCGGCGACCACTTCGGCGCCGAGCGCCTGCAGCGTGGCGCGGAACGCGGCCGGACGCGCGATCGCCGACCAGGCGACGACGCGCTGGCCGCGCAACGCCGACAGCGGCACGCTCTCGCCCGCGGGAGCCAGCACCAACGACTCGGCGCGGTGTTCGCATGCGAACACCGGCAGCGGCTTGCCGGCGATCTCCTGCAGCCGCGCGATGCGCGCAGCCAGCGCCGGCTCGGGCAGCGCCCCCGCGCGCGTCAGCAACAGCACGTGCGCGCGCGCGAGGCCGGAACGGAACTCGCGCAGATCGCCGGCCGGCAGCAAGTGCCCGTTGCCGAACGGCAACGTCGCATCGAGGCAGACGACGTCGACGTCGCGATGCAGGCGGCGATGCTGGAAGCCGTCGTCGAGCACGACGAGGTCGACGCCCTTCTGCAGCAGGCGCACGCCGGCCTGCACGCGATCGGGATCCTGTTCCTGCTGCAGCCACGGCAAGCGCCGCTGCAGCAGCATGCCCTCGTCGTTGAGGGCGGCACCGGGCGCGCGCCCGTAGCCGCGCGCCAGCACGCCGGGGCGCTTGCCGGCGGCGTGGGCCGCCTCGCACAGCCACGCCACCATCGGCGTCTTGCCGGTGCCGCCGACGGTCAGATTGCCGATCGACACGACCGGCACGGCGAGCCGATGACGACGGCGCACGCCGGCATCGAACAGCCAGTTCCGCACCGCGCCGACGACGCCGTACAGCAGCGCGAACGGCCACAGCGACTGGCGCAGCGGGTTGCTGCCGGCGGGATCGCCCATCACTTCGCCGCGAGGGCGGCGATCTCGTCCGCGGTCGTCGCCGCGACCGTCTCGACCCCTTCGATGCCCTTGGCCAGCGCGATGCGCTTCACCATGTTGACCAGCGTCGCCTTCGGCCCGCATTCGACGAAGTGGCGCACGCCGGCGGCGAACATGCCCTCGATCGTCTGCTGCCACAGCACCGAGCCGGCGAACTGCCGCTGCAAGGCACTGCGCGCCGCCGCCGCCGTCGTCACCGGCTTGGCGTCGACATTGCACCACACCGGGAACGCCGGATCGCGCAGCGTCGTGCGGTCGAGCACCTGCGCGAATGCCGTGGCCGCTTGCTGCAGCAGCGAGCAGTGGAACGGCACGCTGACGTTGAGCTTCAGCGCCTTGCGCGGCGGCGCCAGCGTCACGATCTGGTCCATCGCCGCGATCGCGCCCGACACGACGATCTGCTCCGGCTCGTTGACGTTGGCGATCTCGCAGACGCCGGCGTCGACGCGCGCCACCAGCGCCTTCACTTCGTCGAGGCCCATCTTGCGCAGCACGACCATGCCGCCGACGCCGACCGGCACCGCACTCTGCATGCGCTGGCCGCGTTCGCGCACCAGCCGCACGGCGTCAGCGAAACCGAGCGTGCCGGCCGCGACGTGCGCCGAGTACTCGCCGAGGCTGTGCCCGGCCGCCAGCGTCGGCTGCTGGCCCAGCGCGCGGAACGCCGCGATGGCGACCGCCAGCGTCGCCGGCTGCGTGTTCTCGGTGAGGCCCAACCGATCCTCGGGGCCCTCGAAGCACAGCTGCGAGACCTTCTCGCCGAGTGCGGCATCGGCCTCGTCGAACGTGGCCTTGGCGGCCGGGAAGCGGGCCGCGAGGTCCTTGCCCATGCCGACGAACTGCGAACCTTGACCGGTGAACAGGAATGCGCGCTGCATTCCGGACAGCATTCCGGAACGGGCCCGTCGCGATCAAGCCGACAGCCGGGATTCAGCAGCGCATTCGCTCACTGCTTGCCGCGCTTGCTCTTGCCGGCGGCCGGATCCGCGGCCCCCTCTTCGCCCGCCGCCGGCGCGGCCTCGGCCTTGGCTCCGCGGGTCTTGCTCTTGCTCTTGCCCTTGCCGGTCGCCCCGGCATCGCCGCCGGCCGCCGCGGGCTTCGGCACGGCATCGAAGTGCACGCACGCCTTCTCCCACTCGTCGAACTCGTCGACGAACTTCTGCTCGTTCTCGCTCGGCTTGGCACCGACCACGACGAACCGGCGCGCGATCTCGTCCCGCTTCGCCTTGTTCCAGCCCTCCTTCGGCGGATAGGCAGCCAGCAGCGCGTGCCACTTGCGTTGCTGCTCCAGCAGGGCCTTCGGATCGGTCTCGCCACCGGGTGCTGCGGCCTTGGCTTTGCCGGCACCTTCCCCCGCCGGCATCGCGGGCTTCACCGCCCCATCGCCCGGGTTCTCCGTGGCGACCGGCGTGGCGAGCTCGGCATCGGCCTGCTGCGCCACCGCCGCCGCCGTGCGCTTCTCGTCGAGCTGCATCTCCTGCTCGATGTCGGCCAGCTGCTTGCCGGTCAGGCGCTGCAGCACTTCGTACTCGGCGAAGTCGGCGAACGGCACGAACACGTAGTTGCGGCCGTTGCCCGAGTACCAGATGCGGGTGCCGGCACCGGCGTCGCGGGCCTGGGCGTCGACGAAGCGCAGGCCATCGACGCGCTCGACCAAGCGACCGTCCTTGACCACGCCGGTTAGGCGATTGCCGTTCTTCAAGCGCACCGCGACGCGCACGTGGCTCTGCACCTGGCGACCGGTGCCGATCTGCTCGCGCATCGACTGCGACCGCTGCTCGACGCGGTTCTCGCGCGGCGTCGGCGGCTTGCCGGCGCCCGCGGCGGGTTCCTGCGCCACCAGGGCACAGCCGGCGAGGAGGGTGAGGAACGCGAACGGATGCGGCAGCATGGCCGTTTCTATCGGCACACCGGGGTCCGGATCTGGCGGGCGGTCCCAAGGCGGGACACGCAGGTGCAGGCGCTGGCCGTCGCCGGTCGATAGCCACCCTCGCGTCGCAGGCTGCACGACGCAGGAGACAAGCAATGCGTCCTTCTGATCATGAGCACCCGGTCGACCGCAGCGGCGAACGCGGCGTAGCTCTCATCCTGGCGATCCTCTTCACGCTGATCGTGGTCGGCATCACCGTGACCGGTTCCCTGGTGCTGAAATCGCACCAGACCACGACCAAGGTCAACTTCATCGCGCACGGCCAGTCCGTGCAATTCAGCAAATCGGGCCTGATCGAAGCGCTCGGTTGGCTGCGCAAGCAGACCGCCCAACCGGTCACCGCGTTCGCGCCGCTGCTGGACACCGCGGTGAGCCCACCGATCATGGACACGCTCGATCCGGCGATCGGCATCGCCCGCGAGTTCCAGATCACCAACTCCATCTGGGGTCGCTACGAGGTCTGGAAGCAATGGGAAGCGGATCCCATCGCCAGCCGGCTCGCCTGGCGCCGCAAGATGCAGACGCAGGACATCTCGGACCTGCGCGGCAACCTGCAGCCGGGCTCGATCTGGCGCCTGCGCAGCGTCGGCTACGTGTTCCGGCGCATGGACGAGAACCAGGCCTTCAACCAGCAGCCCAACCAGGTGCTCGGCCAGGAACTCACCGAGGTCGAAGCGCGGCGCCTCGCCCTGCAACCACCCGGTCAGGCGGCCCTGTGCTGCCGCAACGGCTCCGGCATCCGGGTCCTGACCCGCGGTCGCGTCGTCGGCGGCACGCTCGCCGGCGGCATCTACTACCTGCAGGGCACCGGCGCACCGACCGTCAGCGGCACCGGCGCCAGCGTCACCGGCACGCCCAGCCAGTCGGCCGCAACGCAGTACGACCACAGCTGGGAAGCGGTGTTCGGCGTATCGCAGACGGAACTGACCGCGATGGCGGACTCGGTCGTCACCACCAACGCGACGTTCCCGAGCCCGGTGCCGATGCACAAGGTCATCTACAGCACGGTCGGCATGACGTTCACGGCCGCCAAGCCGCTGAGAGGCACCGGTGTCGTCGCGATCATCGGCGACACCACGATCAGCGCCGGCAGCTACTCGGCGTTCTCGGGCCTGCTGTACGTGAACGGCAACCTGACGCTGCGCGAGCCGTGCGAGATCCAGGGCGCCGTCGTGGTGACGGGCACCATCACCGTGCAGGGCAACAGCGACTTCGTCACGCTGACCTACGACGACCGCATCCTGTCGGACCTGCGCCAGGTGATCGGCACCTACCGCCTGTCTAGCGCGATGTCGCGGCCGCTGGCCAAGGACCAGTGAGGCGCCCGCGGCGCGCGCCGAGCAGCAGCAGCCGGAAGTCGACGTCGTGCCGCCGCGGGTTGCGCGCCACCGCGGCCAGCACGCCGGCCGCGAGGCCGAGCGGTGAGCCCGCCGGGGTCACCGCCAGCTCGAACTCGAGCGTCGGCTCCGCGTTGACCGACAGTGTCATCGGCACGTTCCAGGTGCTGACCGGCAGTTGCGGCACCGGCGAACTCGCTGGCAGCGCCGCGTGGAAGCGCGGCTCCAGCACGAGGCGCGCGCCGAGGTGGCGCACGACCGACCACACCGACGGCGGCTCGACGACTTCCCACAACAGCGGCGACAGCACCGGATCGCCCTGCACGACCTGCAGCAGCGCCACGGCGGCGACCGCGGCATCGGCCAACGGCTCGGCGTCGAGCCCGTCGTAGAACGCGGCGCGGTCTTCCGGTTGCCGCCCGCGCCGTTCGTGCACCGAACGGCACGCCGCCGCGAAGCCGCGCGCCAGCAGGTCGCGCGGCACCAGCGGCTCCGAACGCCCCAGCACCTCGCCGGCCGGGCTCGCCACCGTCACCGCGACCCGCGCGCAGCGCGAGTGGAACGTGCGCGGCGCGTCGTCGACGCGCAGGTTCCAGGCCAGCGGCGGCAACCGCTCGCCGGGAGCGTCCCCGGCGTCGCCCGGCCGCGCGATGGCCTGCACCTCGGTCAGCCGCACGTGCAGCAACCAGTGGCGGCGCGCCGCACCGCGCCGCAGCTGCAGCCCGAACAACACCGCATCGCCGACGCACCATTCCGGGTCGTCGACGACGCGATCGAACCCGGCCAGCAGCTGCGCCGCCGCCGGGAAGTCCGCCGGCGCGATGCCCGCCGACGGGCCGTCGAGACGCACCGCGGCCGTCGGCGTGCAGGCCGGCAGGCACAGCATCAGCGGCAGCCAGCGGCATCGCATCGGCGCGACGGAGCCTAGGGGCTGCGGCCACCGACCGCACGCTTCGCAGGACCGCCCGCGCGCGACCCGCCGCTGCGACCGCCCCGAGCGCCGCGCCACCGGGATTCTGGACGTTTCCGCGTGCGTTCGTCCCGCACCGGTTCTTCCAGGGCAATGGCCACGCTCGCACCGATCGCCTGCCTCTCGCCGCGACGCTTCGTCGCCCGACTCGCCGCCCTGCCTTGTCGGCGCAGAGAAAGCGGGCAGAATCCTCGTCTTCCGGCCAACGCCCCCTTCTTGGACGACAACACCCGCAACCTCGTCAGCCGCGCGCTGGAGCAGGATCGCGACGCGATCGACCTGCTGTTCGTGCGCTACCGCGACCGGTTGCGCAACGCGCTGCGCAAGCTGATCGGGCCGAAGTACCGGCTGCTGCTCGCCGACAGCGAGGACGCCACCCACGACGCGATCCTGTCGGCGCTGAAGCGGCTGCACCAGTTCGAGTACCGCGGCGAAGGTTCGTTCCTGGCTTGGCTGCTGAAGGGCGCCGAGTACGAGATCGTGCGCCGCATCCGCGCCATCGAGACCAAGAAGCGCGGCGCCCACGGCGGCCTGATCGGGCTCGACGAAGAGGTCGAGCAGCTGGTCGCCGCCAAGGACGCGACGCCGTCGCAGCAGCACGACGAGACCGAACTGGCCGAACGCATCCGCACCGCCCTGCAGGAACTGCCCGACCGCGAGCGCGAGATCATCGTGCTGCGCCGCTACCTCGAACTCGACACCGACGAGATCTGCGCCGAGATGGGGCTGCCGACCGAAGGTGCGGTCCGCGCGCTGCTGTCGCGCGCGCAGGCGCGGTTGTCCGGCCTGCTGTCGCGCAACCAGGAGACGTGACGTGCAGCCCGAGCGGGAAGGCGCACCGGCTGCGACACCACCGGGTGACGCGACGCACAGCAATGCCGTGCAGCAGGCGCTCGAGCAGTTCGTCGAACTGCACGCGACCGGCGAAGCGCCGGATGCGGTGGCGTTCGCGGCGCGCTTTCCCGAGCACCTGCGGCCCAAGGTGTTGGCGCAGTGCCGCGAGTTCCTGGCCTTCGATGGTCTGCTCGGCCACCAGGAGTGGGAACCGAAGGCGAACAAGGAGACGCAGGGCCGCGCCTTCGGCGACTTCGTGATCCAGGAGGAGCTCGGCCGCGGCGGCATGGGCATCGTCTACCTGGCGACGCAGAAGTCGCTGCACCGCCGCGTCGCACTGAAGGTGATGGCGAGCGGGCTGACGCTCAGCAAACGCCACGTCGAGCGCTTCCGCCGCGAGGCCGCCGCCGCCGCGCAACTGCGCCATCCGGCGATCGTCGCCGTGCACAGCCTGACCGAGGTCGATGGCACGTTCGCGCTGGCGATGGACTACGTCGCCGGCCGCAACCTCGCCGACATCCTCGACGACCTGCGGCTCGCCAACGGCGATGGCGCCACCACCGTCGAGGGCACGCTCGGCCTCGCCAAGGAGAAGGGCTACGTCGCCGAATGCGCGATGTTCGTCGCCGACCTCGCGTCGGCGCTGGCGGTAGCGCACACGGCGAACATCGTTCATCGCGATCTGAAACCGCGCAACCTGATGCTGGACGACCACCATCAGGTGCGGCTGCTCGACTTCGGCCTCGCCAAGTCGCTCGGCGAAGGCAGCATCTCGATGTCGGGCGAGATCACCGGCACCGCGCACTACATGAGCCCGGAGCAGACGCTGGCGAAGCGGGTCGAGGTCGACCACCGCGCCGACATCTGGGCACTCGGCGTGATCCTGTACGAGGTGCTGACGCTGCGGCGGCCGTTCGACGGCAAGAACCTGCAGCAGATCGTCTACGAGATCTGCTTCAAGGAGCCGGTCTCGCCGCAGAAGCACAACCACAAGGTGCCGCGCGACCTGGTCACCATCTGCAGCAAGGCGCTCGAGAAGGACCCGCAGAACCGCTACCAGACCGCCGCCGAGTTCGAAGCCGACCTGCGGCGCTTCCTCGGCTGGGAGCCGATCCACGCGAAGCCCGCCAGCGCGATGTCGCGGCTGTGGAAGTGGACGCGCCGGCACCGCACGGAATCGCTGCTGGCGGCTGTGCTGCTGCTCGCCGGCATCGGCGCGCTCGGGGTGCAGTGGTATCGCGGGCGGGAAGCCGATGCGCTGCTGGTGCGCGCCGAGGTCGCGAAGACGGCGAGCCACTTCGACGAAGCGTTCGCGCTGGCAAGTCAAGCCCTCGATCTGCGCAACGACGAAGCGACGCGCGCGCGGCTCGAGGCCTACAGCCAGGCCGGCAAGCTCGTCGAGGTCGAAGCCGCGTCGATGGCGACGCGCAGCGGCATCCTGGTCGACAAGGACCGCGAATTGGCGCTCGCACTGGCCCTGGAAGCCGATCGCCAGCACAGCTCCGCGGCGACGCGTTCCGCAGTGCTGACCGCACTCGGCGGCGGCAACGTGTTCCGTTCGCTGCGCGCCGACGGCGATGGCAAGCAACCGAGCGCGCCGGTGCGCGCCAGCTGGTCGCCCGATGGCAGCATGGTCGCGACGGCGACCACCGATGGCCGCGTCGTGCTGTGGGATCCCGCGCGCGGCACCGAACTCGGCGCGCTGCTGGGCCACGATGCCAAGGTACCGGTGGTCGCCATGGCGTTCGTCGGCAACCATCGCATGGTCACCGTCAGCGCCGACCAGACGCTGCGGCTGTGGCAGCTCGCCGACCACTCGCTGCTGCGCACCGCGGCGCTGCCTGGCGCGGCGCTGGCGCTGGCGAGCGATCGCTTTGGCGCGCGCGTGCTGGTGGTCACCTACCGCGGCGACAAGAACGCAAACGTCGCGCAGGTGTGGGACACCGACACGCTGCAGCCGGTGTCGCCGACGATCGAACACTCGGCCTTGATCGTCGCCAGCGCGCTGAGTCCGTGCGGCCGCTTCGCGGCGACCGCTGGCGGCGAGCTGCGCTGCTGGCGCACCGACGACGGCACCCGGTTGCCGACCGACGCGCCCGAGGCCACCGACCGTGGCCGCTATCGCGTGTTGGCGTTCAGTGCCGACAGCTCGCGCCTGGCGATCGCCAAGGACCACGGCGTGCGCATCGTGCGCACCGACGACGGCAGCCTGCTCGGCGAAGTGCGCCACAGCGGCGAAGTGGAAGCGGTGGCGTTCGACGCCAAGGGCGAGCGCCTGCTGACCGGTTCGCGCGACCTGACGGCGCGCCTGTGGCGGCTGCCCACCGGTGCCGCCGACCAGACCCGAGCCGAGGAACTGGCGACGTTCGTCGGCCACGAAGCGCCGGTCAGCAACGTCGCCTTCGACCGCGCCGAGCAGCTGGTGCTGACCAGCACCGGCGCGCCGATCGGCGGCCAGAACGGCGTGCTGCACGTGTTCGATCTCGGCGGCGGCCGCACCGCGAACCATGCGGAGGTGCACCGCTTCGCGGTCGGTCCCGCGGTCGAGTGGGCCGAGTTCGCGCCGGATGGCCGGCGGGTGCTGGCGCTCGCCAGCATGCACCGCGCGATCGTGTGGGACATCAACACGGCGCAGGGTGTCGTCACCATGCGGCAACCGGGCAACGTGCCGGCCGTCGCGTTCGACGCGAACGGCGCCCGCCTCGTCACCGCCGGCGACGACCAGCGGTTGCGACTGTGGTCGGCGACCGACGGCCGCGCCCTGTGGCTCGGCGAACGGCTCGGCGATCCGGTGCGCTGCGTCGATGTCGACGCCGCCGGCGAGCTGATCGCCGCCAGCACGGTCGCCGGGGCGATCACCGTGCATCGGCTCACCGATGGCCAGCAGCTGTTCGCGCTCGCCGGCCATCAGGGCAACGTGCCGGTGGTCCGCTTCCAGCCCGGCTCGGCGCGCCTGCTGACCGCCGGCGAACAGCTCGACAAGAGCAGCCAGGCGAAGACCGGCAAGCTGGTGTTGTGGAACACCAAGGACCAATCGCGCGTGCTCGAACACGCGTTCGGCAAGCCTGTCGTCAGCGCCGACATCACGCGCGCCGGCGATCTGCTGGCGACCGTGGAAGCCGGTGCGAACAGCGTGCAGCTGTGGTCGCTGCCCGGGTTCGCGCCGCGCGGCGAGATCCGCGGCCACGACGCCGCGGTGGTCAGCGTGCGGTTCGCCCCCGACGACGCCAGCGTGCTGACCGCGAGCCGCGATCGCAGCGCCGCGATCCACACGCTCGACGGCCGCCGCTCGCAGCGGTTCCTCGCCGAGCAGCCGCTGCAGTTCGCGACCTTCGCGCACGACGGCGCGCACGTGCTGACCTGCGGCTCGGGCAACAACGCCGAGGCGCAGCTGTGGCGCGTCGCCGATGGCAGCGAGCGGCTGGCCTTCCACGGCCACCGCGGCCGCGTGCTCGGGGGCGCATTCAGTCCCGATGCGACACTGGTCGCGACCTGTGCCGCCGATGGCACCGCATGCATCTGGCCTTTGGATCCCGTCGCGGTCGCCCGACGTCTACCGCTGCGCCAGTTGACCACCAACGAACAGCGCAGCCCCGAGCTCGGCACCGAGCCCGTTCGCCGCAAGTAACCTTCTGCTGCTCCTGCACCACCTCGGACCTTCCACCATGCTCCGCGCACCCTTCCTCCTGTCGCTCCTCGCCGTCGGCGCGACCCTCGCCGCGCAGACTCCCACCAAGCCGCCGCCGTGGTGGAACGTGCAGGACGATGTCACCGTCAGCCTGTCCTACAACTTCAGCGGTCCGACACCGTTCCAGCCGACGACCGCGGTGGTGCCGAGCTGGTACAGCCCCACCGTCACGGCGTTCACGGTGCCGCCGGCCGTCACGCTGATCCCGCAGCTGAACGGCCACACCGACGTGCTCGGCATCGTCGGCTCCGGCGCGCCGCGCTCGGGCCTGCTGAAGCTGAAGGTCGACAACGACCCGCATCTCGACTGGGTCAAGATCTTCTGGTTCCAGTTCGACTCGTTCGAAGGCGCCAGCGGCAGCATCCGGAAGGCGATCGAGCAGGACCTCGGCCAGTACAAGCGCACGATCGTCAGCGAGACCTCGGTGCCGCTCGGCAGCGGTTGGAACCAGGTCACGATCGAAGCGCAGCTGATCCCGCAGCCCGGTGACGAGACGGTCGACTGGACGATGACCGAGACCGCACTCGGCGCGGTCGCCATCGACAACCTGTTCGTCAGCAGCAAGTGCGTGAAGCCCGGCCCCGACGAGACCGGCGACGCGACGGGCCAGATCGAGGGCTTCGCGATCGACCTGACGAACAGCACCGGCGCCGACTGCCGCGCCGCCGCGGTGACGTTCGGCCCCGCGCCGACGTTCGCACGCTCCTACTGGATCAGCACGCGGGCGACCCTGACCGGCGCCTTCCACCAGGTCATCCGCTTGAACCAGTCGGGCGGCCCCATCAGCACGACCTCGCTGCCGCAGAGCACGGTCACCGCACCGGGAGGCGCCTCGGACCTCGCCGTCGAGACGGTGCAGATCGCGCCCGGCGTGGTGCAGCAGTTCGTCTACGCGCTGGTCGACAGCCGCACCGCGGCGACCAACGGCGTGGTCCTCTACCAGATCGACGCCAGCAGCGGCTTGCTGGTCGGCGCCGTGCCGTTGCCCGGCTTCCCGACGCTTGCCGCGGTTCCCAGCCAGGACCTGGGCCTCGCGTTCGATCCGTCGGGCAACACGGGCCAGGGCACGTTCTGGGTCACCGCGACGACGCAGCTCGGCAATGGCGTCGCGTTGGAGTTCGCCCGCAACGGCGTGCTGCTCGACACCAAGTCCAACCTGCCGCCGCAGTGCGGCGGCCTCGGCTACGACGACGCGCTCGGCAACTTCTACGGCTTCAGCTCGGCGGTGCAGGCGAGCCCGAGCGGCCCGGTGCAGGTGAACGGCTTCGAATGGTCCGGCTACGACTTCGCGCTGACCGGCAACCGCTTCTGCGGCGACCTGACGCTCGCCAATCCCGGTGGCCCGCGCGGCGGTGTGGCCCGCGGCTTCGACGTCTACCGCACGCGCGGCAGCCTGACGTCCGAACTGCGCCTCGTCTGCGTCGTGCAAGCGGCCAACCGCCAGTACCTCTACGAGCTCGCCGGCCCCTTCGGTTTCGGCTGGAGCCAGTTCGGACGCTGCAAGATGCGCGGCGGCGTGCCGTTCCTCGGCAACAACAACTTCCAGGTCGCGCTGACCGGCGTACCCGACGCGCTGTTCGGGATGATGTATCTCGGCTTCAGCAACACGACCTACTCGGGCCTGCCGCTGCCACTGCCGCTGACGACGCTCGGCATGCCCGAGGGCTCGCTGTCGATCTCGCTCGACATCAGCGGCCCGCTGGCGCCGCCGTCGGCGCCCGGCGAGTTCTCGCTCGGCATCGCGATCCCGCCGACGCCGCTGCTCGGCTACGCGCCGGTGTTCTTCCAGTGGATCCTGCTCGACCCCAACGTGCCGGGCTTCCTCGCCGCGTCGCAGGCAGGCAAGACGGTGCTCTACCCGTAGCGCGCTACTTGCCGCCCGCCGGCGTCTCCTTGTCCTTCGCCGGCTCCTTGCCTTCCTTGGCCTTCGCGTCAGCGGCTTCCTTGGCCAGCCGCTTCGCCCGCTCCTTGTGCAGCGGCGGTTCCACGCGGTGGAACACGAACTCGACCTCGGTGTCGGGCGGCGGCAGCAGCGTCGTCGTCCACCAGTTCTGGTCGTCGCGCGCGTTCTTGTGCACCATCGTCGCGAGGTGGTTGTCCGGCGACAGGTAGCAGATGCTGACCAGGTTGCCTTCGAAGTCGGCGACGTAGACCTCGGGCTCGTTGCGATACAGCTGCGCCATGCGGCCGCCGAGGTAGATCCAAGTGCAGTCAGCGATCGCCTTCTGCGTGCCGAGGTCGAGCAGCATGTCCTCGATACAGTGCTCGACCGCCTGGCCCTCGGGGCTCTTCCAGCGCACGGTCATCCAGAACGGCATGCCCTGCGGCGGTGTCACCACCATCGGGTCGGCGCCCTTCTGCACCTCCTCGAGCGACGGCGGCGGGTTCTTCTCGGTGATCTGCGCGTTCTTGCCCGGCGTCATGCCGAGCAGCAGCAGTGCCCCGTTCAGCACGCTCGGCTTGCACTTGGTCACGAACACCGCTTCGTGGCGCTTGCCCTTCTTGTGGATCAGCAGGTACTCGATCGGATCCTGCGGGTGGTTGACGATCGCGGGCACCGACACCGTCTGCGCCTTGGTGTCGAACACGATGCCCTCCTTCTGCAGCTGCTGCTTCAGCTCGTCGAGCACCTGCTGCTCGGTCTTCGCCGGCTGCTGCGGCTGCTCGGCCGCGGGCTTCTCGGCCGGCGGTTTCGGCTGCGGCTTCGGCTCCTGCGCCAACAGGCACGGCAGCAACAACAACGACAACGGCAGGGAACGGATGTTCATCGCGGGGTCTCCGGAACGGGGGTCGGCAGCGTAGCGAGGGTGGCGGCATCGCGACCGGCGAACTCGCGCACGCGCGCGAGCGCTGCGGCCGCGGCGATCGCATCGTTGGCGCGCACGGCCTGCGCGTGCGCGATGCGGTGCGGCAGGCAGGCGAGCGCCGCGAACGGGT
>CAMAUH010000043.1 GCA_945861365.1 Candidatus Kuenenia stuttgartensis | reverse complement strand
TTCGGTAAGCCTCGCACCGCGACCACGCTCCGCTACCGTTCCGCGCACCATGCCGCTGCGCCCCCTCGACGTCGCCGCCATCCGCCGCAACTACCCTGGCCTGCAGCGCCGACACGGCGATCGCACCGCGGTGTTCTTCGACGGCCCGGCCGGCAGCCAGGTGCCGATCGCCGTCGCCGACGCGATGCGCGACTACCTGCTGCTCAGCAACGCCAACCATGGCGGCCTGTTCGCGACCTCGCGCCTGACCGACACGCTGATCGACGCGGCGCGCACGGCGTTCTGCGACTTCGTCGGCGGCCAGGATGCGCAGGAGGTCGTGTTCGGTGCCAACATGACCACGCTGACGTTCCACCTGAGCCGCCAGCTCGCGCGCACGTGGCGGCCCGGCGAGGAGGTCGTCGTCACCGACAGCGACCACGATGCGAACGTGATGCCGTGGGTGATCGCGGCGCGCGATGCCGGCTGCACCGTGCGGCACATCGCGATCAAGCCCGATGCATCGCTCGACCTGCACGACGCCGAACGCAAGATCAACGGCAAGACGCGGCTCGTCGCGGTCGGTCATGCCAGCAACCTCAGTGGCTCCATCCAGCCGGTCGCGCGCATCGCCGAACTGGCGCGCGCGCAGGGTGCCTTGACGTTCGTCGACGCCGTGCACTCGGCGCCGCACCTGCGCCTCGATGTTGCGCGCCTCGGCTGCGACTTCCTCGCCTGCTCGGCCTACAAGTTCTTCGGCCCGCACCTCGGCGTGCTGTGGGGCCGCCGCGCGCTGCTCGAGGAAATCGCCGCCGACAAGGTGCGCCCGTCGAGCAACCACGGCGCCGAGAAGTGGCAGACCGGCACCGGCAACTTCGAAGGCATCGCCGGCGCGCTCGCCGCGATCGACATGCTGCAGGCGCTCGGCCACGAACTCGGCGGCCCACCCGAACGCCGCGGCGCGTTCGATGCCGCGTTCGCCGGCATCGAGGCCCACGAGCGCGCGCTCGGTGCGCAGTTGCTGGCGGGCCTCGCCGAACTGCCGGTGCGCGTCATCGGCATCGACGATCCGGCGCGCGTGCGCGAACGGTGCCCGACCGTGTCGTTCGTCAGCGACCGCATGACGCCGCACGCACTCGCGCAGCAGCTGGCGGACCGCGGCGTGCACTGCTGGTCCGGGAACAGTTACGCGGTGGCGCTGGCGCAGTCGCTCGGCCTCGAGCCCAACGGCGTGCTGCGCCTCGGTTTGCTGCACTACAACACCGCGGAGGAAGTGGCCTTCGTGCTGCAGCAACTGCGCACCCTGCTGGCCTGAGGGCCACGCTGCGCTTGCGCGTCGGCGCGCGGTCCCTACCCTGCTCGCGCCAATTCTTCGCCGACTCGCTTTCCGAGTCAGAACCACACGAGAACGACAATGCGTTTCCCCTTCGTCACCGCCGCGATCGCGGCCCTCTGCTTCGCCCTCCCCGCCACCGCCCAGAAGCTCACTGGCGCCAGCGTCACCGGCCAGCGCGCCGAGACGCGAATGATGGTGTTCAACGATGACTTCAGCGTCTTCGCGATGGCGTCGCTGACCCACGGCCAGCCCGACTGGAAGGCCGAGTACGACGGCATGATGGACAAGCTGAAGGGCAAGCTGAACCGCCTCGGCAAGGACTGGTTCACCACGCTGATCAACAGCTCGGAGATGGAGATCGGCGGCACCAAGATCCCGGCCGGCTCGTACGTGATGGCGCTGCACTGCGACAAGGACGGCAAGTTCGCCCTCGCGTTCATGGACTCGACCAAGGCCATGAAGCACGGCATCCTCCCGTGGTCGGGCGACTGGACGCCGGAGTTCACGGCGCCGCTGACGCTGAACAAGGACGTCGCCAAGGACGTCGTCGGCAAGATGACGATGACGTTCACGGCCGACAAGGACGGCGCTGGCAAGGGCACGTTCACGCTCGCGTGGGGCAAGCACACGCTGACCGCGCCGGCCATGCTGCACGGGCCGCACGCGCACAAGGCCGCCGAGACCGGCGGCGACCACGGCAAGAAGGACGCCCACGGCAAGTGAGGCCCGCGCGGGCCGGTAGCAGCCAACGCTGACGCCGGCCCGCCCGCAGCGCTTCGTATGCTGTCGCGATGCGTCGCCTGCTCGAAGCGCTGTTCCTCCCGCCCAGCTCGGCGCTCGCGCTGCTGGTGCTGGGCACCCTGCTGCGTTGGCGACGACCTAAGCTCGGTCGCACCCTGCAGGTGTTCGCGGTGCTCTGGCTCTGGGCACTGTCGACGCCGTTCGTCGGCGGGCTGCTGCTCGGCTCGCTGCAGAGCTACCCGGCACTGCCGAGCGAAGGCGTCCTGCCGCAGGCCGACGCGATCGTCGTGCTGAGCGCCGAGGGCGACCCGGTCGGCGCCGAGTATGGCGGCCCGATCGCCGGCGCGATGACGATGCAGCGGCTGCGCTACGGTGCTGCGCTGCAACGGCGCACCGGCCTGCCGCTGCTGGTCAGCGGCGGCGTGCTGGGCAGCGGCCAGCCGGCGCTGGCGACGATGATGGCCGATGCGGCGCAGAAGGAGTTCGCGGTGCCGGTGCGCTGGCGCGAGGACAAGTCCGCGGACACGCATGAGAACGCGCTGTTCAGTGCCGCCATGTTGAAGCAGGACGGCGTGCGCACGGTCCTGCTGGTGACCAGCGCGTGGCACATGCCGCGCTCCGTCGCCTGCTTCCAGGCCCAGGGACTGACCGTGGTGGCGGCCCCCACCGGCTTCCGCAGCCCGAGCACGGGCGCCACCGCTTGGATCCCGCACTGGCACGGCCTGCGCGACAGCGGCCTCGCGCTGCACGAATGGGTCGGCCGCCTGGTCTACGCGGTGCGCGGCTGACGGAACCGCCGATGCTGCGCCACCTGGGCTACCACCTGCATCGCCTGGCCATCCCGGCCGTGCTGGCGATCCGCTTCGACAGCACAGGAACGCACGCCGAACGCGGCCGCGTGCCGCCGGGCCTGCTCGCCGACTGCACCGACGTGGCGGCAGCGTTCGCGATCGAACGCGGCCGCGTCGAGGCGGTGCGCGGCCTGCACGGCTTCACGCTGCGCTTCTCGCCGGCGATCCCGGCGGGCAGCCACCAGCGCTTCCGCAACGTCTTCGGCGTGCACCTGGCCGGTCGCCGCTGAACGGCGCGCGCGAACTTTCTCGAGCCGAGCCTTGCTCGCCGGCCGATGCGTGCATATTTATGCGTGTTCAGCGCATATTTATGCCAAGCCGCACCGAAAGCCCCGTCGCCGCCAGCGACCGCGAAGAGCGCCGCCAGCGCATCCTGCACCTGCTCGAACGCGAGCGGCCGCGGAACCAGGCGGACCTGCAGCAGCGCCTCGCCGCGACCGGGCACGACGTCAACCAGGCGACGCTGTCGCGCGACCTGCGCGACCTCGGCGTCGTGAAGGGCAAGGACGGCTACGAACTGCCGCACGCGCCACTGTCGCCGCAATCGGCGCAGCCGAGCCTGTGGCACGCGGTGCACACCTGGATGCTGTCCGCCACCGCCGCGCAGAACCTGGTGGTGCTGCGCACGCCCGCCGGCGGCGCGCAGGCGCTCGGCGTCGCGATCGACCACGCCGCGCTGCCCGGCGTGGTCGGCACCATCGCCGGCGACGACACGCTGCTCGCGGTCTGCACCGACAACCAGAAGGCCAAGGCGCTGATCCGGCAGCTCGGCCCGGCCCGGAAGGACGCATGAAGAAGACCTGCGCGATCGTCGGCGCCTCGGGCTACACCGGGCGCGAACTGCTGACGCTGCTGGCCCGCCACCCGCACCTGCAGGCTACCGTCGTCATGACGGCGCGCGCCGGCACGCCGCCGGAACCGCCGGCGTTCCCCGGCGACCCGCAGATCGACGCGCTCGACCTCGCGCGGCTCGGAGCCGTCGACGGCGTGTTCCTGTGCACGCCGCACGGGGCTGCCAGCGAGATCGCCAAGCAGGCCCTCGCCATCGGCAAGCAGGTCGTCGACCTGTCGGCCGACTTCCGCCTGCGCGACCCGGCGGTCTACCAGCGCACCTACGGCAGTCCCCACCCGGCTCCGGAACTGCTGCCGCGCGCCGTCTACGGCCTGACCGAGCAGCAGCGCGACCGCGTGCGCACCGCCACGCTGGTCGCCAACCCGGGCTGCTACCCGACCTCGATCCTGCTGCCGATCCTGCCGCTGCTGCAGCACGGCCTGCTCGCCGCCAGCGCGCCGATCATCGCCGACAGCAAGAGCGGCACGTCGGGTGCTGGCAAGGCGCCGAGCGAGCGCACGCACTTCGGCAACGTGCACGAGAACTTCTGCGCGTACGGCGTCGGTTCGCACCGGCACACGCCGGAGATCCACCAGGAGGCAGGCACCGACCGCATCGTCTTCACGCCGCACCTGCTGCCGACGTTCCGCGGCATGCTGTCGACGATCTACCTGACGCCCGCCGCCGGCGTCACCGCCGACGCGATGCGCAGCTGCCTGCACGAGCGCTACCAGGGCGAGCCGTTCGTGCGCGTGTACGGCAAGGGCCAGCCCGAGCTGCGCTGCGTGCAGCAGACCAACCAGTGCCACATCGCGGTCGCCGCGAGCGGCCCGCTGGTCGTCATCACGTCGGTGATCGACAACCTGCAGAAGGGCGCTTCCGGCCAGGCGCTGCAGAACATGAACCTGATGCTCGGCTTGCCCGAAGGAGACGGACTGTCATGAGGATCCTCGTCAAGATCGGCGGCGCCCAGCTCGAAGAGGCCGGCCCGCGCGCCTCGCTGTGCAAGGCGATCGCCAAGGCCCGGACCGAAGGCCACGAACTCATCGTCGTGCACGGCGGCGGCAACCAGATCCGCCAGCTCGGCAAGGCGCTCGCGATCCCCGAGCAATACCACGACGGCCTGCGCGTCACCGACGCCCGCACTGCCGAGGTCGTGCTGATGGTGCTGGCCGGCTCGGTCAACAAGACGCTGGTGCACACGCTGCAGCGCGCCGGCGTGCCGGCGGTCGGCCTCAGCGGCGCCGACGGCGGCACGTTCACCGCGCAGAAGCTCGACAAGCCCGGCGTCGACCTCGGCTTCGTCGGCGCGGTCGACCACGTGCAGCCGCGCTACGTGCAGGCCCTGCTCGGCACCGGCCACGTGCCGGTGGTCGCGACCGTGGCGCCAGGCACGCACAGCGGCGACGGCGACCCGTTCTTCAACCTGAACGCCGACCACGCGGCCGGCCCGCTGTGCCGCGCCTTCGCGTGCGACGCGCTGCTGTTCCTGACCGACGTGCCCGGCGTGCTCGACGCGCAGAAGCAACGCATCGGTCGGCTGACGCCGGCCGACTGCGAACGGCTCATAGCCACCGGCGTGGCCCAGGGCGGCATGCTGCCGAAGCTCGATGCCGCCCTGCTGGCGCTGGCCCAGAACCCGCGCGCCCTGGTCAAGATCGCTCCCGCCCAAGCACCCGACGCGGTGCTGTCGGCGCTGCGCGCCAACACCGGCACCCAGTTCGTGACCGCCGCGCACGCGGCGACGGAGTCGTTCCATGGATGAGGGATTGATGAAGACGTACGCCCGCACCGACGAAGTGTTCGTCGCGGGTCACGGCGCCGTGCTGCAGGACAGCACCGGCCGCGAGTTCCTCGACTTCCTGGCCGGCATCGCCGTCAGCGCGCTGGGCCACGGCCACGCCGAACTCGCCACCGCGCTGCGCGACCAGGTCGGCAAGGTCGTGCACCTGAGCAACCTGTTCCGCCATCCGTACACCGAGCAGGTGGCGACGCGGCTGTGTGCGCTGACCGACATGGCGGCGGCGTTCTTCACCAACTCGGGCACCGAGGCCATCGAGTGCGCGCTGAAGCTCGCCCGCAAGGCGATGCACGTGCGCGGCACGCCCGAACGCACGTCGTTCGTGGCGCTCGAAGGCGGCTTCCACGGCCGTTCGCTCGGCGCCCTGTCGCTGACCTGGAGCGAGAAGTACCGCAAGCCGTTCCAGCCGCTGCAGAAGGTCACCTGGGTGCCGCCGGAGGACCAGGACGCGCTGGCCAACGCGCTGCGCACCGACAAGCCGGCGGCGCTGGTGCTGGAACCGATCCAGGGCGAAGGCGGCATCCGCGAACTGTCGCCCGCCTACCTGCAGCGCGCGCGCGCGCTGTGCACCGAGACCGGCACGCTGCTGGTGCACGACGAGATCCAGAGCGGCTGCGGCCGCACCGGCAAGTTCCTCGCGGCACAGCACGCCGGCGTCGTGCCCGACGTCGTCACGCTGGCGAAGCCGATCGCGGCCGGCCTGCCGATGGGCGCTTGCCTGACCACCGCGGCGCTGGCCGACACCTTCCAGAAGGGCGAACACGGCTCGACGTTCGCCGGCGGCCCGCTGGTCTGCCGGGCGGCGCTGGTGTTCCTCGACGAGGTCGACCGCGGCCTGCTCGGCAACGTGCAGGATCGCGGCCACCAGCTGCGCGAAGGGCTGCTGGCGCTGCAACGCGAGCTGCCGATCGTGCGCGAGGTGCGCGGCAAGGGCCTGATGCTCGGCCTGCGCCTGCACCACTCCGCCGACGCCGTGCAGAAGGCGCTCTACCAGCGCGGGCTGATCGTCAACTGCACCGCCACCGACGTGCTGCGCATCGTGCCGCCGTTCGTCGTCACCGCACCGCAGGTCGAACAGGCCCTGCAGACGCTGCGCAGCACGCTGATCACGTTCCCCGCCGCACCGAAGGAGAAGGACAAGCCGTGAAGACGTCGTCGCTCGAACTGCCCCGTCTGTCGCAAAAGGACCTGCTGTGCACGTCGGCGCTGCCGACCACCGACATCGAACGCATCTTCACGACCGCGCGCACGCTGAAGGCCGGCCGCGAAGTGCACACCGCCGTGCTGCAGCACAAGCGCCTGGCGATGATCTTCGAGAAGGACTCGCTGCGCACGCGCTTCACCTTCGACATCGGCATGCAGGACCTCGGCGGCAGCGCCACCTTCATGGACCACCGCGACGCCAAGCTCGGCTCGCGCGAGTCGGTCAAGGACATGGCGAAGAACCTCGAGCGCTGGGTGCACGCGATCGTCGCGCGCACCTTCAAGCACAAGGTGCTCGAGGAGCTGGCCATGCACACGAAGATCCCGGTCATCAACGGGCTGTCGGACTTCGTGCACCCGTGCCAGGCGCTCAGCGACTTCTTCACGCTGACCGAGAAGTGGGGTTCGGTGAAGGGCCGCACGCTGACCTACGTCGGCGACGGCAACAACACCTGCCACGCGCTGATCCACACCGCGGTGAAGCTCGGCACCAACATCCGCGTCTGCTCGCCGGAGGGCTACGAGCCGAACTCGCGCGTCGTCAACGAGGCGATGCGCGCGGCGCAGGAGACCGGCGCCGAGGTGACGATCCTCAACGACCCCGATGCCGCGGCCGACGGCGCCGACGCGATCTACACCGACGTGTGGGCCAGCATGGGCCAGGAGGACGAGATCGAAGAACGCAACGGCGTCTTCGCCGCCTACCAGGTCGACGAGGACATGATGGCGCGCGCCAAGCCGGACGCGCTGTTCATGCACTGCCTGCCCGCCCACCGCGGCTGGGAGGTCACGCAGGAGGTCATGGATGGCCCGCAGAGCGTCGTCTACGACATCGCTGAAAATCGGCTGCACGTGCAGAAGGCCGTGCTCGCGTTGCTGATCCGCTGAGTCCGCGTTCCCCCACCGCATTCCCATGAGCAAGAAGAAGAAGATCGTCCTCGCCTACTCCGGCGGCCTCGACACCTCGATCATCGTCCCGTGGCTGAAGGAGAACTACGACTGCGAGGTGCACGCGTACTGCGGCGACATCGGCCAAGGTGACGAGGAACTGCGCGGTCTCGAGGAGAAGGCGCGGCGCTCGGGCGCCGTCAGCTGCCGCGTCGACGACCTGCGCCGCACCTGGCTCGAGAACTACGTGTGGCCGTGCGTGCGCGCGATGACGGTCTACGAAGGCCGCTACCTGCTCGGCACCAGCATGGCGCGGCCGATCCTGGCCAAGGGCCAGGTCGAGTACGCGCAGGAGATCGGCGCCGACGCCGTCGCGCACGGCTGCACCGGCAAGGGCAACGACCAGGTCCGCTTCGAGCTCGCCTACCAGGCGCTCGGCCCGGAGCTCGAGGTCATCGCGCCGTGGCGCCACTGGGACATCCGCAGCCGCGAGGACGCGCTCGACTACGCCGACAAGCGCGGCATCCAGGTCACCGCGTCGCGCACCAAGATCTACTCGCGCGACAAGAACCTGTGGCACATCAGCCACGAGGGCGGCGCGCTCGAATCGCCCGGCAACACGCCGCCGGACGACGTCTGGACGCTGACCGTCGATCCGCGCAATGCGCCCGACCAGCCGCTCGAACTGACGCTCGGCTTCGTCGCCGGCGCGCCGGTGTCGGTCAACGGCGAAGCGCTGCCGGCCGAGTTGCTGCTGGCGAAGCTGAACGAACTCGGCAGCAAGCACGGGGTCGGCCGCGTCGACATCTGCGAGAACCGGCTGGTCGGCATGAAGTCGCGCGGCGTCTACGAGACGCCGGGCGGCACGATCGTGCTGGAAGCCGCGCGCACGCTGCGCGCGCTGACGATGGAACGCGACACGCTGCGCCTGTGCGAGAAGCTGATGCCGGACTACGCCGACCTCGTCTACACCGGCCGCTGGTTCCACCCGACCCGCGTCGCGATGGACGCGCTGTTCACGCAGGCGACCAAGCCGGTCACCGGCGAGGTCCGCGTGCGCCTCTACAAGGGCACCGCGACCGCGCTGTCGGCGACCAGCAAGAACAGCCTGTTCAGCGAGGACCTGGCGACGTTCGGCCACTCGGCGAAGTTCGACCACGCGGACAGCTACGGCTTCGTCAAGCTCTACGGCCTGCCCGGCGCCGTCGCGGCGAAGGTGCACGGCGTCTCCGGAGCGACGAAGTGACGCACGCCGGTGGCCAGATGTGGGGCGGACGGTTCGCCGGCTCGCTCGACGAACTGTTCGCGCAGTTCCAGAAGAGCCTGCCGGTCGACCACGTGCTCGCGTTCGCCGACCTGCAGGTGAACCGCGCGTGGAGCCGGGCGCTGGCGAACGTCGGCGTGTTCACCGCCGACGAGCTGCTGCGCGTGCACGCGGCGATCGAGGACCTGGAAGGCCACTGGCGCACGACCGGCATCCCTGCCGACGACCCCGCCGAGGACGTGCACAGCCTCGTCGAACGCGAACTCGTCGCGCGCTGCGGCGAGCTCGGCAAGCGCATCCACACCGGCCGCTCGCGCAACGACCAGGTCGCGACCGACCTGCGGCTGTACCTGCGCGAACGCATCGGGGCCCTGGCCAGCGCCATCACCGCGCTGTGCGGCCAGCTGGTGGCGAAGGCCGCGGCGCACCACGACGCGCCGATGCCGGGCTACACGCACCTGCAGCGCGCGCAGCCGATCACGATCGGCCACTGGGCGCTGGCGCACTGCGAAGCGTTCGCGCGCGACCGGGAGCGGCTGCGCGACGCCGGCGAACGCATGGCCGAGTGCCCGCTCGGCAGCGGCGCGCTCGCCGGCACCGTGCTCGGCGTCGACCGCGCCGCGGTGGCGGCGGACCTCGGCTTCCGCGGCGGCCCGACGCACAACAGCCTCGACGCGACGGCGCAGCGCGACCATCTGTGCGAGCTCGCGTTCGCGTGCGCGATGGCGTGCACGCACCTGTCGCGCCTGGCCGAGGACACGATCTTCTTCGCGACGCAGGAAGCGCGCTTCGTCACGTTCGGCGACGCGGTGTCGACCGGTTCGTCGCTGATGCCGCAGAAGCGCAACCCCGACGCGATGGAGCTGGTGCGCGGCAAGTGCTCGCGCGCGCACGGTGCGCTGCAGGCGCTGCTCGGTTCGGTGAAGGGCCTGCCGATGGCCTACAACCGCGACCTGCAGACCGACAAGGAATCGCTGCTGCCGCTGCTGACGGAGACGGAGAGCTGCCTGCGCGTGGCCACGTTGGCCGTGCAGCACGCGACGTTCGACGTGGCGCGCTGTGCCAGCGAAGCGGAGCGCGGCTACCTGAACGCGACCGACCTCGCCGACCTGCTGGTCGAAGCCGGCGTGCCGTTCCGCGATGCGCACGGCATCGTCGGCGCCGCCGTCAACCGCGCCGTGGCGCTCGGCGTCGAACTGCAGGACCTGCCGGCCGACGAACGGCAGCGTCTGCTGCCGCAGCTGCGCGTCGACCTGAAACAGGCGCTCGCCGCCCGCACCGTGCTGGCGCGCCGCGACGTGCTCGGCGGCACCGCCCCGAACCGCGTTCGCGCCGAAGTCACCCGCTGGCAGCAACGACTGACCGATTGGAACACCGAGGACCGCACCCCATGAGCACCACAACCACCACCCCGTCGTCGACCGGCAAGCAGGTCACCGTCCGCCCCGCCGTCGTCGCCGACGCGAAGTCGATCATGACGCTGGTCAACCAGCTCGCGGTGCAGCAGGTCATGCTGCCGCGATCGCCGGCCTCGGTGATCGAGAACATCCGCGACTTCTGCATCGCCGAGGTCGAAGGCCAGTTCGCCGGCTGCGGCGCGCTCGCCATCACGTGGACCGACATCGCCGAGGTGCGCTCGCTGGCAGTCGAACCGGCGATGCAGAAGCACGGCATCGGCCGCATCCTGGTCGACGCCCTGGTCGAGGACGCCAAGCGCCTCGGCATCCCGCGGCTGTTCGCGTTCACCTACGTGCCCGGCTTCTTCGCCAAGATGGGCTTCACCATCTGCGAGCACGAGCAGCTGCCGCACAAGGTGTTCAACGACTGCACGCACTGCCCGAAGTTCCTCGCTTGCGACGAGATCGCGATGACGCGGGTGCTCGACAGCAAGGCGTCGCCGAGCAAGCTGTTCGGCAAGCCGCAGCGGGCGATCCCGCTGCCGCAGCGCACGCCGCAGTTCACGGCGCCCGTGGTCGAGAAGCCGGCGAAGGCGTGACTTTGCGCGGCGCATGCCGTCGCATCGGGCCAGCATGCGCACTGCCACGTTGCTGACGCTGTCGTTCACGCTGCTGCTCGCCGACGCCATCGCGCAGGAGACGCCGCCGGCGACCGATCCGCTGCAGGACGCACGGCAACGACTCGCCGCGGTGGGTTGCAAGGTGCCGGACTCGGTCGCGCTGGCGGATCGCACGCCGAAGGAAGTGCTCGCCGACCTCGATGCGCAGCAGGACCTGCTGTTCCCGAGCAGCGCGTTCCCGGTGCAGCACGGGCTGTTCGCAGCCCTCGGCATCCGCACCGGCAAGGATGCCGCAGCACTGCGGCGGCAAGCCGTGGCCGGCGCCGCGCGCGGACTCGCCGCCTACTACGACCCGACCCACAAGCAGTTCGTGCTGCTGGATACGGCGAGCCGCGACACCGCAGAAGCCATGGCCGGTTCGCTGCTGCCGCTCGTCACGCACGAACTGGTGCATGCCGAGCAGGACGCGCGCGTAGGTGGCATCACCGGCTTCTTCGACCCCCAACACTCGAGCCTCGACGCTTGCCAGGCGCGCCGCTGCGTGCTCGAAGGCGAAGCCGAGGTCATCGCGGTCCTGGCCCAGGCAGGCGAGGCGGCGGTCGCGCCGATGGCCCAGAATGAACTCGCCAACAGCCTCGACAAGCTGTTCGCCGGCGAGATCACCGGACTGCTGTATGCAAACGGGCGCCGGCTGGTCGGCCAGCGGTTCCTGGCCGACGGGATCGACGGCGTGCGGCAGCTGTGGCGAGAGCCGCCGTCCTCGACCGAGCAGGTGATGCACCCGGCCAAGCTCGGCAAGGACCTGCCCCAGGCGATCGTCGTGCCCGCGATCCCCGGCTGCGACATCGAGCATCGGACCACGTTCGGCGAACTGATGACCTACCACCTGCTGCGGCAGGCCGGCAGCAGCACGCTGGACGCCGGCCTCGCCGCGATGGGCTGGGACGGCGATGAAGTGGCGGTCGGCAAGCACGCGGCCAGCGGCGCCCCGGTGCTGGTCTGGCGTTCGGTCTGGGACCGCGAAGTCGACGCCCGCGAGTTCGCGGCGCAGTTCGCCGACCGCAAGAACCTGCTCGCCACCACCACCGGCAACGTCGTCGACCTCGTCGGCACGAAGGAAGCGACCGTGCGCGAGGCGATCGCGGCCGCCTGCGCGGCGACTCCTTGGCAGACCGCGGTCGGCGCCGACGACGCGGCGAGCACCGCGACCGAGGAAGGTGCCCTGCGCAAGCTGGACGCCGGCAACGCCGTGGCCGACGGACGGTGGGAACTGCGCGACGTCCGGCTGTCGATCCCGGCCCCCGAAGGCTGGGAACTGCGGGAGGTCGCGGGCACCAAGATGCTGATCGACTCGTCGACCGCCGCTTCCGGGTTCGCCGTCAACGTGAACGTGCAGCGCATGGCCCGCGGCACCTTCACCGACCTGGCAGCACTGCTGGCAGGGACCCGCCAGCAGCTGGACCAGCTGCCCAAGGTGACCGTGCACTCCCTCGAATCCGGCAAGATCGGCGAGGTCGAGGTGGTGCGCGCCGAGTGGGAAGGCCAGATCGGCTCGATGGCACCGCTCCACTGCCTCCAGATCGCCTACCTGTGGGGCGACCAGCAGGTCTGGGTGACGGCGACCACCGCCCGCCGCACCTGGCAACGGCACGCCGAAGCACTGCAGCAATTGATGGCTGGCATCCGCATCGACAAGCCCTGACCCGGTTGGCAACGACGCTTCGAGGCGGTGAGCGCGCCGGGCCCCGGGGCGTTCGAAATCGCGCGCCATCCCGTGCCAAGCCGCTCCGAAGGCGGGTGGTGGCGGGTTCCGCGGCCATGCCAGCGAGCTGCCAAGCCACGCGCAAACGACCAAACTACGGGCGTTCTTGACGCTTCGACCGCCTCCGCCACAATGTGGCATCTTATTCGCAAAGCGGGCGCCGCCCTCCGCCCTTGTCACGGGCACCAAAAGGCACCCGCGTCCGGCCCCCAAGCCGCCGCGACGTATTCAGGCTAAGTTTCTCCCCGACATTGCCATGAAGCGACACGACCCCACGCGCCTGTTGTCCCTCGCCACCTTCGCAGCCCTGGCTGCCTGCTCAAGTGGCGGAGGTTCCTCGACCGGCACCCTGCAAACCAACGGTGGCGACTTCGTCTTCCTGAAGTCCGAGCCGGTAAGCGGCGCGACGATCTACCTGAACGAACCGGTCAGCGTCGACTTCACCACAGCAGTCGATCTGGACTCGGCATCGCTGACGACGGTCACGTTCCAAGCGCTGGACCAACTGGGGAATCCGCTGCAGGAACTGGTGACCGGCAACTTCAGCCTGGGGACGAGCCCGGGCGACCGGGCCACGGACCCGAAGCGCCGCATGCAGTTCGTGCCGCGCTTCGCGAGCAATGGCGAATACAACGATGGTGGCTTCCGGCCGGGCCGCACCTACCTGGTGCGCCTGATCGGCAGCGACGGGCAGAACCCGACCGTGCTGCGCGACACCCGCGGCAAGCCGCTGCAGCGCGGCTACACGTTCACGTTCGCGACCCGCGAGGGCACGCAGCCAGCCCAGCTGTTCAGGAACCCGAAGCCGGGCGGCCCGATCCGCAGCGGCTTGTCGGTCACCTCGGCGACCAACCTCGAGTCCGTGCCGCTCGGCCTGTTCGGCGCTGCGCCGCTCGAAGTGCGCCTCGATTTCGACCAGGCGCTGAACCCGGCCCTGACGAACCTGCCGCTCGATCTCGACACCAACCCGCTCAGGATCGACATCACCAAGCGCGGCCGCGTCTACCTCGAGTACGACGATCCGGTGCTCGGCAACGACCGCTGGATCCCGGCCTCGGTCGAGATCGAACGCAACGACCTGACCGGCGCCACCCTGGCGCTGCGGCCCCTCGGCGTGCTGCCGAACAACGCGACCGTGCGCGTCATCGTCGACGCACTGCTCGAGGACATCTCGGGGGAATCGAACGCCGGCTCGCTGACCTACAACCGCGTGTTCGGCACGTTCACGACCGAACGTTCGTACGACCAGCAGTGGAATGGCATCGTCGAAGACTTCAACGAGCTCGGCAACCTGGACCTCAGCGCGGCCTTCCCGGAATCGCAGGCTGAAGTCGGCTCCGGCTTCCTGAAGGCAGGCTTCGCGTTCGAAGGCAACTCGACGTCGCTCGAGTACGAACCGACCGCAAACGAGATCGTGCTGAACACCGGTTTCACGCAGGTCGTGCCGAAGGCTGGCCTGCCGTTCACGGTGTCGGGTGGTGTCTTCAACTTCCGCAACGTGACCATCCCGCAGGGCGTCACGGTGATCGGCCAAGGCCCGAACCCGATGGTCTGGCTGTGCAGCGGCAAGTTCACGGTCGCTGGCACCCTGCAGGCGCGCGGCGGACAAGGCGCCCGCGTCGACACGCTGAACTCCGCGAACTTCGCGAAGGCCGGCGGCATCGGCGTCTGCGGCGGCGGCAACGGCGGCGACGGCACGCCGAGCGCCACGCAGCGCGACCTGCGCGGCGGCACCGGCCGCGGCCCGCTGCAAGAGGCCGGCAAGGGCGGCAAGGGCGGCTACATCGCCTGCTTGAGCGGCTGCTACACGGGCAGCGGCTACAACAGCAGCGGCGGCGGCTCGGGCGGCGGCGGCGGCACGCTGGCGACCGAAGGTGACCCGAACTGGCGCGGCAGCCCAGGCGCCACCAACCCGAACGTCTCGCCGACCACCAACACGGAATTCCAGCAGAAGCAGGGCTTCGGCGGCTCCGGTTGCAGCGGCGGCAGCGGCTCGCGCACGGGCTTCCTGCGCGGCGGCGAGCC
>CAMAUH010000042.1 GCA_945861365.1 Candidatus Kuenenia stuttgartensis | reverse complement strand
CGTGTTCGGCATGGTGGTGCCGTACGTGATCGTCACCGCCCTGATGGTCATCGTCGCCGCCGGCACGCTGGCGAGCGGTTTCGCGGGCAAGTCGATCGCGCCGATGGATGCCGCCGAGACGCTCGGCAGCCTGCTCGGGCCGGTGTGGGGGCGAGTGCTGTTCGACCTCGGCCTGCTCGGCATGCTGCTGACGACGATCACGATGCACATGGTGTGCTCGGGCCTCGCCTGCGCCGAGATGTTCGGGCTGCGCGTCGGCTCGTTCGGCTATCGCCTCGGCACGTTGCTGCCGGCTCCCGGCGTGCTCGGCAGCGTGTTCTGGGGCTCGCTGTCGGTGTGGCTCGCGGTGCCGACCAGCTTGATCGCCGGCGCGATGCTGCCGCTCGCGTACTTCGGCTTCCTGAAGCTGCAGCGCAGTGCGGCCTACCTCGGCGCGGACCGGCCGACCGGTTGGCGCGGGGTCGCGTGGACCGTCGCGCTGTCGATCGCGGTGGTGGTGCCGACGGTGTTCCTCGGCACCTACGTCGTCGAGCAGGGGCCCGGGTTCCTCGCGCGGCTGCGTTCGCTGTTCGGCTGAAGGTCGCTGACGCTACGGCGGAGCCGCGGTCACGGCGCCTGCAGCAGGCGGGTGGCGCCGGCGAACACCGCGGTCTCGGTGCGCAGCGTCAACGGGCCGAGGCTGCGCGGCGCGAAGCCCGCGGCGAGCAGCTGCTGGACCTCGCGCTCCGACAGGCCGCCCTCGGGGCCGACGACGAGCAGCGCGTGGCTGGTCGTCGCGGGGCCGAGTTCGGTCTCGGCGGCGGTGGCGACGAAGCGCGCCGCGGGCAGCGGCATCGCACACAGCTCGGCGAGCGTCACGGGCGGCGCGATCGTCGGCAGCACCAGGCGGTCGCACTGCACGCTGGCGGCGATCAGGATGCGCTGCCAGGCCTCGCGGCGCTGGGGTTGCCGGTTGGCGTGTTCGGTCAGCAGCGGCCGGAAGGTCGTGATGCCGACCTCGGTGCCGTGTTCGAGCAACCACTCGGTGCGCGAACTGCGCGGCAGTCCGCAGGCGACTTCGAGCGACAGGCGCGGCATGCGCCCCAGCAGGCGTGGGCCCGGTGCAGAGACCTCCAGCCGGATCTCGCGGTTGCGCACTTCGAGCACCGTCGCGGGCGCTTCGGCGCCGGCCCCGTCGAACAGCACCACGGCATCACCGGGCAGGGTCTGCACGAGATGGCCGAGGTGGTGGCCGAGGTTGGGATTCAGCGTCGCCGGGCCGGGCGGCGGCAGCGGGCTGATGAAGTAACGGCGCGCCATGCCCGCAGGCTAGGCGACCGCGCGCTGCTGCAGGAACGCGGAAACCCTGCGAATGCCGGCGCCGTTCGCCAGCACCGTGATCGCCGGGCGCGGCCGTGGTCAACTCTGCGGCGATGAAGCCTCCGCTCCGCATCGCCATCGTCGGCACCGGGTTCCTGGCGCGCACCCGCGCCCGCTGCTGGGCCCACGTGCACGGGGTGCCCGTCGAGTTCGTCGTCGCCGCGCGCGACGTGAGCAAGGCCGAAGCGTTCGCGCGCGCGCACGGTGCGGTGGCGGCGATGTCGATCGAAGCGGCACTCGCCGACCGTTCGCTCGCACTGTTCGACCTCTGCGTGCCGAACCGCGCGCACCGCGAACTGACCGAACGCGCCGCTGCCGCCGGCAAGCACGTGTTGTGCACGAAGCCGCTGACCGCGTTCTGGGGCCAGGGGTTGCCGGCCGACGCCAGCGCCGAAGCGGTGGCGGCGATCGCGCGGCCGACGATGCTGGCGCGCGCGCTCGACGATGCGCAGGCGATGGTGGCCGCGTGTGCGCAGCGGTCGGTGCGGCTGTTCTATGGCGAGAACTGGCTGTTCGCGCCGGCGATCGTGCGTGCGGCCGCTCTCGGTGCCGCGGCGAAGGGTGCGATCCTCGAGATGCGCGGGTGGGAGAGCCACTCGGGTTCGCATTCGCCGTACGCGAAGGACTGGCGGCATGCCGGCGGCGGTGCATTGCTGCGGCTCGGTGCGCACCCGATCGGCGCGATGCTGTGGTTGAAGCGGCGCGAGGGGCTGCGGCTGCGCGGTCGCGCGACGCAGGTGGTGGCGGTGACCGCGGAGATCGCCGACGTGACGCTCGCCGCGCGCGGCGTCGCCTGCGACGTCGCGACCGGTTGGAACGGCGTCGAGAACTGGGGCACCTGCGTGCTGCACTTCGACGACGGGTCGCGCGGGGTCGCCTACGGCAGCGACACGCTGCTCGGCGGCATGCAGAGCCACCTGACGATCCTCGCCAGCGACCATCGCTTCGAATGCGCGCTGTCGCCGGTCGACACGCTGCGCGCCTACGCGGTGCGCGATGGTGCGTTCGGCAGCGAGTACATGATGGAGAAGCTGCACGGCCAGGCGGGCTGGTCGACGCCGTTGCCCGACGAGGATGCGCTGTCGGGGCAGCAGGGGCTCGTGCAGGCGGTCGCGACAGCACTCGCCACGGGTGGGGGATGCGATGCCGATGGCGAACTCGGCGCCGAGGTCGTGCGCCTCGTCTATTCCGCCTATGTCAGTGCGGCCGAGGGGCGGCGCGTGTTGATCGCGCGCTGACGGGCGGTTGCGTTCGGCCGGCGCTAGGCGCTGGCGGCGGTCTCGTTGACACCGATCAGGCCATGCCGCCGCCAGCCGACGCGCAGCAGCCAGGTGCGCGCGTCGGCGAGCGGGCGCTCGATCCCGTCGAGTCCTCGCACCGTGATGTGCTCGCGGAAGCCGTCGAACCACGGCGCGCTGGTGTAGGTGTCGATCGCCTGCGGCACCGCGACCATGCGCCCGGCGGCAGCGTGCTTGCGTCCGTTGCCGAGCACGTAGACGAGCGCGTTCCTGACCTCGCGGGGCGAGGCCAGCACGCGGTCGTGGTAGCGGTCGGCGAACACGCTGCCGCGGCGGCCCCACAGCGTGTTGAGCCGGCGCGCGACGCGCACCGCCAGGCCCTTCAGGCCGCGCTGCAGCGCCGTGCGGTCGGCGGCCTCCGCGACGAAATGCAGGTGGTCGTTCAGGACCGCGTAGTGCACGAGCCGGAAGCCGAAGCGCTCCTTGCCGGCTACGAACGTGTCCCGCAGCGCCGCGTAGGCCTCGCGGCGACGCAGCGCGGGCAGCCGCTGCCGCAGCTTCATCGTGACCAGAACCGGGAAGCGGTTGGCCAGCGGGGCGCGGGCGGTGTGGCGGACGCCGGCGACGTCGCCCTTGGGTTTGCGGCCGGCGCCAGCGCGGCGGCCGCCGTGCTGCGCCGGGAAGGGCAGCAGTGGCATTCGCGGTCGCTTGGCTCGCGACGACTCGGCAGCGGTTCGGGCTCGGGTCGGCATCTTGAATTGGCATACATGGTAGATTGGAGCAAGTGGGAAAGCAAGCTACGCCCGGTGCAGACCGGGGACCTGGGTTCCAGGGACCGGGTCAAACCGGAGACTTGGGCAACACGGCTTCATGCAATGGCAGGAACGTGTCCCGTGCGCGAACGAGTTCAGTGGGTGCGCGCGTATGCAGCAGGACGGACCTCGCCCGCGTTGCGGAATGCCGCCCCCGCCGCGGGCCGCTGCTTCACGCCAGCAGCTGGCGCACCACCTGCCCACCGACATCGGTGAGCCGGTAGTCGCGGCCCTGGAACCGCCACGTCAGCCGTTCGTGGTCGAGCCCGAGCAGGTGCAGCATGGTCGCGTGCAGGTCGTTCACGTGCACCGGGTCCTGCACCACGTGGTAGCCGAGGTCGTCGGTGGCGCCGAGCGTGATGCCGGGGCGGATGCCGCCGCCGGCGAACCACATCGTGAAGGCCTGCCGGTGGTGGTCGCGGCCGAGGAACGCCGCGTCACGCACTTCCTGCATCGGCGTGCGGCCGAACTCGCCACCCCACACCACCAGCGTGTCGTCGAGCAGGCCGCGGCGCTCGAGGTCGAGCACCAGCGCGGTCGCGGCGCGGTCGGTCTGCGCGCACATCGCCGGCAGGCCGTGCAGCAGGTCGTCGCTCTTGTCGCTGCCGTGGTGGTCCCAGCCGCGGTGGTAGAGCTGTACGAAGCGCACGCCGCGTTCGATCATGCGCCGCGCCAGCAGGCAGTTGTTGGCGAACGAGTTCTTGCCGGGCTCGGTGCCGTACAGCGCGTGCACCTCGGCCGGTTCGCTTGCCAGGTCGACCAGTTCGGGCACGCTGCGCTGCATGCGGTGGGCGAGCTCGTAGGCGGCGATGCGCGTGCCGATCTCCGGATCCTGCAGGCGTGCTTGCGCGCGGCGGTTGAGGTCGTTGACGAGCGCGATCGAGGCGCCGCGCGCCGCCGCATCGACACCGGCCGGATCGCGCACGTTCGGCACCGGTTCGCCGCGCGTGCGCAGTTCGACGCCCTGATGCTGCGTCGGCAGGAATCCGCTCGACCACAGCGAAGCACCGGCACCCGGATCGATCTTGCCCGACGTCAGCACGACGAAGCCCGGCAGGTCCACAGCTTCGCTGCCGAGCGCGTGCTGCACCCAGGCGCCGCAGGCCGGTCGGCCGACGATCTGGTGCCCGGTGTTGGCGAACACCTGCGCCGGGCCGTGGTTGAACTGCGTGCTGTGCAGCGACTTCACGAACGCCAGCCGGTCGACGATGGTCGCGAGGTGCGGCAGCAGCTCGGACACCGGCGCGCCGCACTGGCCGCGCGGCGCGAAGGCGAACGGCGAGCCAAGCAGGCGCGGCGTGCCCTTCAAGAACGCGAAGCGCTGGCCGGCGATCAGCGAGTCCGGCACCGGCTCGCCGTGGTGGCGTTGCAGCACGGGCTTCGGCTCGAACAGGTCCAGCTGCGACGGCGCGCCAGCCATGAACAGCCAGATCACCCGTTTGGCGCGCGCCGGGAAGTGCGTGCCGCCGGCGGTGCGGGCACCGTCGCGCAGCGCCGCGAGCGCGAGCGGGGCGGCCGCGAGGCGGGCGAGCGCGTCGCGGCGCGTCGGCATCGGAGCAGCGTGGTCGTTCATCGCGACATCGCCTCGTCGAGGTTCAGCAGCGCGTTGGCGACCAGCGGCCAGCGCTGCGCTGCGGGCAGTGCGGCGAACGCGGCGGCGAGCAGTTCGAGTTCTTCGTTGTCGGGCCAGCGCGACGTGCACAGCCGGAAGCCGAACGCGAGCTGCGCGCGTTCGTCCCCAGCCTGCTGTTGCATGCGTGCGCCGAGCGCCTGCGCGGCCTCCCACGCGGCGGGATCGTTGAGCCCCGTCAACGCCTGCAGCGGCGTGTTGGTGCGTTGCCGCGCCACCGTGCACTGTTCGCGCGACGGCGCGTCGAACACCGCGTATTGCACGAACGTCGCCGTGCGCCGCCAGAACGTGTAGAGGCCGCGCCGGTGCCGCGCGTCGCCGGTGTCGGCCCGCCAGCGCACGTCGGCCTTGTTGGTCGGGATCACGCCGCTGGTGTCCGCCTGCAGCGGGAACACGCTCCGCCCGCCCAGCGTCGGCACCAAGAGGCCGCTCGCGGCGAGCTGCTGGTCGCGCAGCAGTTCGGCCGGCAGGCGCGAACGCGGGCCGCGCGCGAGCCAGCGGTTGTCCGGGTCGCTGGCCCGTTCGCTGGCCGGCACGGTCGCCGAGCGGCGGTAGGTGGCCGACGTCACCAAGAGCCGCAGCAGCGCTTTCTGCGACCAGCCGGAGCGCACGAAGTGCAGCGCCAGCCAGTCGAGCAGCTCGGGATGGTCGACCGGAGCGCCCTGCGTGCCGAGGTCTTCGGGCGTGCTGCACAGCGAGCGGCCGAACAGTTCGCCCCACAGCCGGTTGCAGTGCACGCGCGCGACCAGTGGGTGGTCTTGCCGCACGAGCCAGCGCGCCAGCGCGAGGCGATCGCGCGGGGCCTCGGCGGGCAGGGCGGGCCCGAGCGCCTTCGGCACGTCGGCGGGGACCGTGTCGCCGCGCGCGTCGTAGGCGCCGCGGATGCGCAGCGTCGTGGTCGCCGGCACCGCCGCGCGATGGCGCAGCACCAGCGTGCTGTCGACGGGCGCTGCGTTGGCGGCCTTCTTCGCGGCGGCGAGCTCGGCGGCGGGTGCTTGGCTGCCAGCGAGGCGTTCGGCGTGGGCGCGCAGTTCGGCGCGGCGCTGCGCCTGGGCCGGCGTCGGCAGTTCGAGCGTGACCTCGTCGTCGGGCTCGAAGAACGCGACCAGCCCGAAGAACTCGCGCTGCGTGATCGGGTCGTACTTGTGGTCGTGGCACTGCGCGCACTGCAGCGTCGCACCGAGCCACACGGTCGCGGTCGTCGTCGCGCGGTCGAGCAGCCGTTCCCAGCGCGCTTCGTCGGCATCGACGCCGCCCTCGTCGTTGCGCATCGTGTTGCGGTGGAAGCCGGTCGCCAGCACGCCCTCGTCGCCGCCATTGGGCAGCAGGTCGCCGGCCAGCTGCAGCAGCGTGAAGCGATCGAACGGCAGGTCGCGGTTGTGGGCATCGACGACCCAGTCGCGCCACTTCCACATCGCGCGCGGCGAATCGAAGTTGAAGCCGTCGGTGTCGGCGTAGCGCGCGAGGTCGAGCCATGGCAGCGCCCAGCGTTCGCCGTAGTGCGGCGATGCCAGCAGGCGGTCGACGACGCGTTCGTAGGCGTCCGGCGACGCATCGGCGAGGAACGCGTCGAGTTCGGCCGGCGTCGGCGGCAGCCCGATCAGGTCGAACGTGACGCGGCGCAGCAGCGTCGCGCGGTCGGCGGGCTGTGCCGGCGGCAGGCCGTTCGCCGCCAGCTTCGCCATCACGAACGCGTCGACCGGATGGCCGTCGGCGGGCGCCTGCTGAGCGCGCGGTGCCGTGTAGGCCCAATGCGCGGCGGCTTCTGGGCGAGCGCCTTCCTGGGGCACCGTCATCGCGGCGAGCAGCACGAGCAGCATCGCCGCAGGATACGGCCGCGCGCGCGGCAGCGTCAGGTCGCTATTGCACGCCCGGCGCGAACCATGAGAACTGCTCGGGCGTGGTCGCGTCGGTGCGCATCTGCTGCCAGATCGAGCGCGCGGTCGCGTGGTTCGGCTGATGCCGCAGTACCACCGCCGCCGCCAGCGGCGAGCCGAACAGGTAGAAGATCGATTCCGGGTTGACGCGGCCATCGAGCGCCACCGCCGCGAAGTTGTGCCACGTGCCCTGCTCGAGCACGAAGGCGTCGCGCAGCACCACGAGGGCGGCGTCGAGTGCCACCTGCCGGCCGCTGGCCGGGCCCAGCACCGTGCAACCGAGGTCGAGCCCGTAGGCGCCGACGGCCTGCTGCCACGGGTGGTACCACCAGCCCTTGCCCAGGCGCGGGTCGCAGAAGCGCGCATCCCACACGCCCTGCGGTTGGTTGCCGTACTGCGGCACGATCACGTTGGTGACGCGGTCCTGCCAGCGGGTGCGCACCAGTGCCGCGAGGTTGCGGTCCTCGAGTTCGCGCCACAGGTGCACGGCCAGGATGCCTTCCCAACCGACCGACCGGGCCGCGAACATGTTGCTCGTCGACAGCCCCGGTTCGGTCGTGCACTGCAGCAGGTAGATGCGGGCCTGGTGCGCGAGCAGCCATTGGCACGCCGGCGAACCGGTCAGCCGCGTCGCCGCGGCCAGCGTGTTCATCAACCAGTGTTCGACGTCGGGGCCCCACCACATCTTGGTCTCCAGCAGCGACGGGCTGGCCGGCTTGCCGAGCTGGTCCGGGCTGACGACGGTGCTCCAGTGCGCGCGGCCTTCCCAGAACACGAGGCGCGGCGTGACGTGCTGCGCGAGGTCGAGCGGGCGGCCGTCGCCTTCCAGGTGATGGCACGGCCGTGCCGCGAGCTTCAGCGCACTGAGGTAGGCGATCAGTTCGGCGCCGGTGCCGCCGGGCAGCAGCGCTTCCCCACGCACGAAGGTCTGGTCCTCCTGCTGGCCACTGACCGAACTGATCCGCGCCGGGCCACACACCGCCGGCTCCCACGTGTGCAGGGCCGCCACCGCCGGTGCCCAATGCGCTCCCATCCACTGCTGCACCGAGAAGGTGCTCGGGTAGATCGGATTGCCGTCGATGTGCAGGTTGCGGATGCCGACCGCGCCGACGCCGTACTGGCTGGCCGCGATCGCGCCCTGCCAATCGGCGAGCGTGTGCAGGTGGCGCGGCCACACGAAGGCCACCGGCAGGATGCGCGCCTGGCCATCGGCGAAGTGCGACCCTTGCGGCAGCAGGTTGCCCGGCGTGCCGCCGAGCGGCAGCACCGTCGCGTCGCCGAAGCCGATCGGCAGTGTGTTCAGCTGCACGACGAGATCGGGGATGGTCGGATTCGATGCGGCCATCGCGACCTCGCCGAGGCAGAAGCCGGGCTGGTCGGGATACCACGTGCACCACAGGTCGACGCACAGCAGCGTCTGCGGGCGCGCGCGCAGCTGGAACGTGTAGCCGGCACCGTCGTGTCGCCAGTTCACCGGGTGCATCACGTGTCCAGCGACGCTGGCGATGCCACCGAATGCGGTGACCACATCGGTCGGGAACGGACCGCGCGTCCACGCCGCGGCATTCGCTTGCGAGAGGTCGAAGACAGCTGCCTGGCCCGGCTGCAGTGCGACACGGATGTCGAGCACGTGCACGTCGCTGCCGACGCTGCGACCGACGACGTACAGCGTGTTGCCGACCATGCCGACCGGGTGCGGTGGCATCACGTCGATCGTCGTGCGCTTCCAGCCGGAGAACGGCACCGTCGCGTGATTGGCGACGCGCACGATCTGTGCAGACAGGGTGGTGGTGAGGAGAACGGTGGCGAGTAGGTACTTCACAGGCAATCGCGCCAAGGGAGGACGAGGTGGGCGAGAACCTCGCGGGCCGTGGCGCATTCGGCCAAACAGGGCCGACTACGCTAGCGACCGATGGACGCGGGCGGCCTTTCGCAAAGCAAACATCGACGGCAGCTGCTGACCGTAAGCAGGGGTCGAGCGCGCTGCCGTCCGGTGTGCATGCGGTGAAGCGGACGCGTCGTGCCTATGCTGCCGCGCCACCCGAACCGCTCATGGCCACCGAACCCGACTATGCCGCCGAGATCGCCGCTGCCCGCCGCGGCGAACCGCGTGCACTGACCAGCCTGTTCGCTCGCAATCTGCCGCCGCTGGTCGCGTTCATCCGCGCGCGCGCTGGCAAGGCGATCGCCGCGCGCGAGAGTGCGGCCGACATCGCGCAGTCGGTGTTCCGCGAGGTGCTGATGGATGCCGAGCGCATCGAGCTGAAGGGTGAAGGCGCGTTCCGCAACTGGCTGTTCATGCAGGCGACGCGGAAGGTGCTCGATCGCGCGAAGTTCCACGGCCGCGATCGCCGCGACTTCGGCAAGGAGGTCGCGATCCCCGAGGCCGGGCCCGCCGCCGATGCGCTGCTGGCGTGCTACGCGTCGATCGCGTCGCCGAGCCAGCATGCGGTCGCCAAGGAAGAGCTCGCGCGCTTCGAGGCCGCGGTGCAGGAACTGCCCGAGACCCAGCGTGATGCGGTGACGATGTCGCGGCTGATGGGGCTCGAATACGCGCAGATCGCCGAGCAGATGGGCACCACCGAAGCGTCGGTGCGCGGCCTGGTCGCGCGTGGCCTCGCGGCCCTGTCGAGCCAGCTCGACAGCGACGACGACTGAACGCTCTGGCTCAGCCCTGCAGCGCGCGCGTGGCGCGGCCGCGCACGGCTTCGTCGGGATCCTGGCTGGCGGTCACCTGCAGCGCTTCGCGCGCGGCGGGCTCGCTGCGGCGCGACAACGCCAGCACCGCTTCCTGGCGCACCATCGCATCGCTGTCGTGCAGGCCGCGTTCGATCAGCGCCTGCAGCGCCGACGCATCGGCCTGGCCGCGCAGGGCCACGCAGGCCGCACCGCGCACCGCCGCCTGCGGGTGGCCGAGCAGGCGCAGCGCGATCGGCAGCGCGGCGGGCGCACCGGTGTTGGCGACGGCGAGCAGCCACGAGTCGAGTTCGCCGCGCGCTTGCGCATCGGCTTCCATCGCCAGCAGCGCCTGCAGCGGCGTGCGCCCATCGGCCAGCGGCTGCTGCGCGCGCCCGGCCAGCGCGCCGGCGACCAGCAGCGAACCGGTGCGCTGCGGCGAGTCGGTGCTGGCGCTGGCGAACATGCCTTCGACGAGCGTCGGCGACGGCTTCTGCAGCTGCAGCGACGACAGGCTCGCGGCTTCGCGCACCGCGGCGGGTTGGCCCGGATCGAAGCACAGCGTCGCGAGTGCCTGCTGCGCGCGGTCGGTACCGGCCGCACCGAAGGCGCTGACCGCGGTGCGCATCACGTCGCCGCCGATGCGGGCGGTCGCGACTTGCAGTTCGAGATCGGCCGCGACCTGGTCGTCGAGCTGGACCAGCCACTGCAGCTGCTGGAACACCGCGTCGACGGCGGCGGCGTCGACCGGCTGACGGGCCAGCAGCTGCTGCAGTTCGGCGAGCAGCTGGTCGGTGGTGACGTTGGCCAGCTTCGCCTGCCAGCGCGACCGTTCGTTCGCCGCGGCGTGGCCGCCGAGCACTTCGCCGATGCTGCTGACCGCCGCGTTCGTGCTGGCCCACAGTGGGGCCACGTCGTCGCGCACGGCGAGGGTCGTCGCGGCGACCAGTTGCAGCGACGCGGTGCGGGCGGTGATCGCCTGCAGGTCGAGCATGCCGAGCGCCAGCGTCATGCCTTCGTCGAGCTCGACAGCCGACAGCCAGCCGATCGGCAGCGCGAAGTGCACCGTGGTGGCGCCGCGCAGCGTGTGTTCGGGCACCTCGGCGTGGCCGGCCATGCGCGTGTAGCGCGTGCGCGTGCGGGTGACGCTGATCGCGTCGTCGCGGTCGGTCGCGAGCAGTTCGTGGCGCGCGGTGAACGTGCCCGTCGTGTCCTCGCCGGTGCCGGTCCACGCGGTCGCGCCGGCGGCCGGTGCCGGGCACGCGAACAGGCCGAGGGTGCCGCGCAGGAAGTTGCGCTGGTCGCCGTCGAGGCCGTCGGCGAAGCCGTAGCCGCGCAGTTCGCCATCGCGGGCGATGCGCGCGTGCACGGGCGTCGCTGCGGCGGCGAGCAGGCGGGTCTGGATCGGGTCGGCCGCCAGATCGCGCCCGTCGGTGCCGAGGAAGCGCAGGCCGCCGAGCTGGTGCCGCACCAGCGCTTCGTCGGCGCGCCGCGCCAGCACCGTGGTGACGACCTCGGCTTCGACGTGCAACGTGCCGCCGGGTTGCGTGCCGCCTTCCGCGCTGCGCAGCGTCACGTCGACGTGGTCGACCAGGCGGAATCGCAGTTCGCTGCCCACCGGCGCGTCCCAGCAGCCGAGGCGGGCGGTGGCGGTGGCGCGTTCGGTCGCACTGCCGGCGGCCAGCGCGGCCGGGGCCGAGGTCGCCGCCGGGCCCGCGGGGTTGCTGCCGGCCAGCTCGGCCGGGTCGCTGCTCCCGGTCGCGAACAGCAGGGCCATGCCGGCGACGGCCAGCAGGCCGGTGGCCGCCGCGGCGGCGCGAGCGAAGGGGAAGGACGGGCTGGTCAGGTTGGCCATGCCGGTCGAGCGACGCCGCGCGCGCCGCTGTTCGTGTTCGCTGCGGAAAATCCGGCGCCGCGTGCCTCGCCGCAAACGCCCGCAGGCGCGCGGCCTCGAGGCCGCGCGCCTGCAGTTCCGGAGCGGTCCGGAGGTCAGGGGTTCAGATCAGGTTGAAGCTCACCAGGCCGGACGACCAGCTGCAGAGGTTCGTCGTCCAGGTGTAGAGCGCGGTCGCCCACGCATACAGGTGCAGCGAGATCGCCTGGATCGTGTAGGTCGCGTGGCCCGACAGGCCCCACACCGCGTTGGCGTTGAGCCCGGTGGTCAGCGTCTGCTCCAGCACGCGGCCCTGGATGCCGACGCCGACGTTGAAGCCCGGGATGCCGAAGCTGACCGAGGCGTTGGCGAACGCGTAGGCGTTGGCGCTGGCGTTGATGCCGACGCTGGCCGTCGCCGCGGGCAGCAGCCAGTTGGCCGAGCGGCCGAAGCCACAGCCGGCGTTGCCGCGGAGCGTGACGCTCACCGGGCCGACCGGCACCGACACCGAGACGCTGGACGGCAGCAGGTTGTAGACGCTGTTGACCGCGCCGAACGTGCTGCTGTTGGTGAAGGAGCCGTTGGTGACGGTGAAGCCGAGCACCTCGACGCGATACATGCCGCTGCGGGTCTGCACGCCGGCGTTCATGACGTTGCTGGCGTTGCCGACGATCTCGGCGACCTCGGCGCTGCGGTTCAGCACCGATGCCGTGCCGCGGAACTCGGCGGCCGCGAAGCCGAGCTGGTAGGTGCCGCTCTTCTGGCGGACCATGTTGGCGTAGGCGTAGACGCTGCCACCGAGCCAGCTGTTGCCGATCGTGCGGGTGTAGCTGTTGTAGCTGCTCTGCACCGAGGGCAGCGTCGGCGGGGTCTGCTGGGTCCAGACGCCACCGGTGATGATGCCACCGGCGCCCAGGCCGCCCTGCGCCTGCGAGGCGAGGGTCAGGCACAGCGTGGCGGCGAGCAGGGGGAGGGTCTTCTTGATGGTCGTGAACATGGTTCGATCTCTCGTGATTGCGTTGTGGTTTGTTCGTTCGTTGCGACCCGCGCGTCGCGGGCCACCGCCGCGTTCGCGTCGGTGCCAGTCGAGCGACGCCGCTTGCTCCGCTGTTCGCGAACGTGTCGGAATCCGGCAGAATGCGTGGCCTGCGCGATTTCCCGGTTCGCGCGAACAGCGGCTGCTCCTGCGTCGCTCCCGCCCCGATTTCCCATGAGTGCTCCCGACCAGCCGACCGTTCCGCAGATGCCCGACGACAAGGCGCAGGTCGAACGCATGGTGGCGACCTGCATCGAAGCGCTCGAACGGGGTGAGCCGGATCCGGCGACGCGGGTCTGCGGCGAGCGCCCCGACCTGTTGCAGCGCGTGCGGCGGCGCCTGGCGCAGTTGGCGCAGCGCGGGCTGATCCCGGCGCAGGAGGAGCTGCCGACGTCGATCGGGCCGTACCGCATCCAGCGCGAACTCGGCAGCGGCGGCATGGGCAGCGTCTATCTGGCGCAGCAGCTCGAGCCGGTGCAGCGCCAGGTGGCGTTGAAGGTCGTCAAGCTCGGCATGGACACGCGGGAGGTCGTCGCGCGCTTCCAGGCGGAGCGGCAGGCGCTGGCGCTGATGAGCCACCCGAACATCGCGCAGGTGTTCGACGCCGGCATCACCGCCGAGGGGCGCCCGTACTTCGTCATGGAGTACGTCAGCGGCAACGCGCTGACGGTCTTCTGCGACGAACGGCAGCTGACGCTCGAGCAGCGGGTGCGGTTGATGGCCGTGGTGTGCCGCGCGGTGCAGCACGCGCACGATCGCGGCTTCATCCATCGTGACCTGAAGCCGGGCAACGTGCTCGTCGCCGTGCACGAGGGCGAGTTCACGCCGAAGATCATCGACTTCGGCATCGCCAAGGCGACCGCGGTGGCCGAGCAGGCCGCGACGCGCGTGGCGGGCCTGCAGACGCGCGCCGACCAGGTGCTCGGCACGCCCGAGTACATGAGTCCGGAGCAGATGCGCACCGGCGGCCTCGACGTCGACACCCGCAGCGACGTCTATTCGCTCGGCGTCACGCTGTACGAACTGCTGTGCGGCGAGTTGCCGTTCGATTCGCGCCGGCTGCGCACCGCGTCGCGGCACGAACTCGAACGCATCCTGCTCGACGAGTCGCCGACGCAGCCGAGCCGGCGGTTGTCGCAGATCGATGGCAAGCTGGTCGCGGCCCGCGGTGGCGAGCGCACCGGCTACGCGCGTGCTGTCGCCGGCGAGCTCGACTGGATCACGCTGCGGGCGTTGGCGAAGCAGCCGCAGGATCGCTACCCGTCGGCGTTGGCGCTGGCGGAGGACCTCGAGCGCTGGCTCGCGCACGAGCCGGTGCTGGCAGCACCGCCCGGCCGCACCTACCGGCTGCGCAAGTTCGTGCGGCGCCATCGCGTCGCCGTCGGTGCCGCTGTGGCCGTGCTGGTGGCGCTCGTCGCGGGGCTGACGACCAGCCTGCTGGCGACGGCGGAAGCGCGGGCCGCGCAGCGGGCCGAGCGCAGCGCGCGCGAAGCGATGGCGACGTTCTATGGCCTCGCCCGCGATGCCGTCGGCAACCTGGTCGACGTCGCCGATCGCGAGCTGGCCGAAGTGCCGCAGGCCGAGGCCGTGCGGCGCCGCATGCTGGCCGACGCGATCCGCTACTACGAAGCGCTGCGCACGCGCGAGGCTGCCGACCCGGCGCTGCGGGCCGACCTCGTCGACGCGACCGTGCGCATCGGCACGCTGCAGCGGCGCCTCGGCCAGACCGACGACGCGCTGCGCACGCTGCAGCGTTGCGTGGTCGAGGTCGATGCGCTGCTGGCCGCCGGGCCGGCGACGGCGCGGCCACTGCAGCTGGCCATCGCCGCGCACAACCAGCTGGCGACCACGTTCACCACGACCGGGCACAGCGCCGACGCCGAGCGCGAACTGCTGCGCGCGCTCGAGCTGGTCGCGGCGATGCGGCCGTTGCCGGGCATGGTCGCCGGCGAACTCGACGTCCAGGAAGCGCGCCTGTGCGCCAACCTCGCGATCGAACTCGACGACGACACCGCGCGCGCGCTGCAGTTCCACGAACGCGCGCTCGCGGCCATCGATCGCGCCGATCGCCACGATGCCGGCATCGAGCGCGATCGCGCGCGCATGGCCGCCACCTACGCCGAGACCCTGACCCGCGCCAACCGGCAGGCCGATGCCGCGAACGCGCTGGCGGATGCGGTGTCGCGGCTGCGGGCGTTGCCCGCCGCGGCGGGCGCGCAGTTGCGCGAGGCCGAGGCCATCGTGCAGGACAAGTTGGCGAGTGTGTCGCGGCGGCTCGGTCGCGTCGCGGCAGCGCAGGCGGCGCAGCAGCGCGCGATCGAGCTGTACCACGCGCTCGCCGAAGAGCATCCCGACGTGCCGTCGCACGCCGACGACGAAGCCGGTGGCTGGCATGCGCTGGCGCAGATGCACGAGGACGCCGCCGA
>CAMAUH010000041.1 GCA_945861365.1 Candidatus Kuenenia stuttgartensis | reverse complement strand
GCGCCGAGGAAGTGCTTGCCGATGTCCTTGCAGACCACGTGGTCGTCGCCGGCGAACGCGGCGAACGCGAGGCGGCTCGCCTCCGCGCACTTCGCGCGCTGCGCGTCCGGCTTCTCGCTGCGCGGGAAGATCGCCAGCAACAGCACCTTCGCCTTCGGCAGGCCCGTGCGCAGCCGCTTCACCACCGCGACGACGCCCTCGGCGATCTCGCCGGCGGTGTGGTCGCTGCCGGTGCTGTTGTTGGTGCCGATCATCACCACCGCGGCGCGGATGTCATTGTTCGGCGCCGCCATCGCCGCCATCAGGTCGTGGTCGAAGCGCCACAGCACGTGCTGCGTGCGATCGCCCGAGATGCCGGCGTTGAGCACGTTGCGGCTCGGCCAGAACTCGGCCCACGCCGCCTTGCCGGTCGATTCCCAGCCCTGCGTGATCGAGTCGCCGACGAACACCACCTTGTTGCCGCCGGCGCGCGCCGCTGTGACGTGGCCGGCGTGGCGCTTCTGCCAATCCTCGCCCGGCCGCGACACCGGGTGCACCGCTTCGCTCTCGCGCGTGAACGTCGGCGCCGGGCCCTTGGCCAGTGCATCGAGTTCGTCGAGGCGCAGCCGCACGCAGCGCACGAACGGCGACTCGCCCGGTTCCCAGTGCCCGTACGTGGTCAGCACGAACGTGCCGTCGCGCAGGATCTCGACACCCGGGTAGGCGCAGTCGGTAGCGCGCCAGTTGCGCGACAGCCGCACGCGGTATTGGCCTTCGCGCCGCTGCACGAGGTCGTCGAACGTGCCGACCCACGCCACCCAGTCACCGCGCGTCGGGCTGTCCTTCGCCATGTCGCGGAACGACAGCAGCAGCCGGCCATCGGGCCCGTAGGCGCCGACGTGGCGATCGCCGCACAGGCTCTGCGGCAGCTCGACCGGCGCCGACCAGGTCGCCGCCTCGTCGTCGGAGAACGTGATGTGGCTGCCGCGCTGGCGCGTGTTCTCGCGCAGCAGCATCGCCAGCCGCTTGCCGTCGGGGGAACGCACCACGCCGGGCTCGCACAGGTCGAGGTCCTTGCCGGTCCACACGACCTTCGGCGCCGCCCAGGTCTGGCCGCCATCGGCCGACTCGCACTGGTAGACCGTGAACTGCGAGCGCTTGCCGCCTTCGCGGAAGTAGCGGCCGTCGTCGTGGAAGAACGCGGCGTGGCGCCCGTTCGCCAGCGGCACCACGCTGGCCATCGCGACGATGCCGCCGAAATCGCCGATCGGCTGCAGCGGCGTCCAGGTCGCGCCGTCGTCGGCGGAGAGGCTGCTGCGGATCGGATGCAGGCCCGAGAACAGCACGAGGCGCGCCTTGCCGCCCGCATCGACGAGGCGATGGATCGTCGGCGTCTCGAGGCTGCTGGCCCAGTTCTCCGGCACCGGCAGCAGCGCACTCCACGTGCGGCCGCCATCGCCACTCTTCTGCAGCGCGATCGCCCCCTTGCCGTGCCCTTCCGGATGCACGCACAGGATGCTGCCGTCGGGCAGCTGCACCGTGGTCGGATGGCCGAGGTACTTGCCGGCGACGCGGCGCACGGTGGATTGGCGCGCGCCATCGCCCTCGAGGTCGAGCCAGCGCAGCGGAGACTGCGCGGCAGCGGTGAGGGCGACCAGCAGCGGAACGCACGCGAGCGGGAAACGCATCGCCGGTTCGTACCGGATGCCGCCCGGCGCGGGAAGCGCCTACAGCGCGACGACCTGGTCGAAGCCACCGTACGACATGCGCTTGATGTCGAACGGCATCTCCATCTCGGCGAACTTCTGCATGCGCTCGTCGACCATCACCGCCGCGTTGACCTTGTCGCGGTGCGCGCGCGACTTGAAGACGATCCACGCGAAGATCACCGTCTCGCCGGTCTTGCTCTTCGCGCGCTTGGGGAACGGGATGCCGACCTTCGGCTTCAGGTCCTCGCCGACGCATTCGCTGTAGGCCAGCGCGCCGTTGTCGAGCCAGATCTTGCCGGCCTCCTTGGCGATCGCGACGTACTTGGCCACGTTCTTCTTCGGCAACACCATCAGGAACCCATCGACGTACTTGGACTTCATCGCCCCCTGCATAGAGGAACGGCGCCGCCATCGCACGCACTCGCTGGCGCCTCTCAGCGCTCGAGCCACTGCTCGGCGGCGAAGTCGAACACGCGGTCGATGCGCGAACCGTTCCACTGGTAGCGCAGCACGGAGGCCTCGCGCGGGATGCCGACCGCCTTCGGCGTGAACGCGCCGAGGCACTGCCCGCCCGCCTCGCGCACGCTCGGATAGACGACGCCGCGGCTGCCGGCGGCCTTCAGTTCGCGGCCGCAGCGCTGGCTGGCGGTGTAGTCATCGGGGCGCAGCACCGCGCGCCACTTCGCCGCGACACCGCGCAGGTCGTGGAACGCACCGTCGACGCGCCCGACCAGCACGCGCAGATCGACCGCGGTGGCCGCCTCGCGGGTCGAGCCCAGGAAGCGCTCCATGTGCCAGCTCGTCTCGGCGATCGCGGTGCTGCGCTTGCTCGCGCAGTAGTAGACGCCGTACGAGCCGTCGGTGAAGCGCGACGGTCGCGGGTGCGCGAAGGCGCCCATGACCCACGAGGCGCCGGGCCCGGAGATGCGCTCGGCGACCGGCACGGCGCCGATGTCGCCGACCTCGTGCCGGATGCGCGCGTTGGTCAGCGACTCGATCTCGGCGAGCACTTCCCACTCGGCCGGGTCGCCGACGCGCTCGAACAGCGACACCGGCGGGAAGCGCGTGGGGATCAACCGGAACGCCTCGGCCCAGCGCACCCGACCGACCGGCGGCAGTTCGCCCGCCCGCAGCGCCTTCAGAGTCCACCCCCGCGCGCCGCATCGAGCAGGTTGCGCACGGCAGCGAGGTCGGTGACGTCGCCGGCGAGCATGCGCTGCAGGGCGCTGTGGTCGCCGAGCGCCGCGTTCGGGCGGCGGATCCAGGCATCGGCGCGCTCGGCATCCGGGAAGAGGATCTGCAGGGCCTTCCAGATGCCGAGCACCCAGCTGATGCGGCACACCACGTCGTAGGGCACGCGCGCCACGCGCCCCGCCTTCCACTGGAAGAACGTCGCACGCGCCGGTTGCCCGAGCAGGATCCGGCTCTCCTCCGTCGACAGCTGCCACGCCTCCGCGACGCGGAAGAAGCCGCGCAGCGCGATCGCGACCTTGGCCGGCGTGGCGGCGATGCGCTGTGCCGCCTCCATGATGGAACTGCTCTGCAACGGAATGGCCATGCGTCCGATTCTGGACTTTTCGACTCTTATCGTCCAGCCCCCGACTCCTATCCAGTTCCCCCACCATGGCTCGACGGCATGGCTCGGCCCGGCGGTGCCCGACGGCCTGAGGCGCCCGCCCACCGCCGTCGCTATGGTCCGCGCCCTCGCATGACCCTCGTCACGCTCGACAAGATCGTCCGCCGCTTCGGTGAAGACGCCATCCTCGATGGCCTGTCGCTGCGCGTCGACGAAGGCGACCGCATCGGCGTCGTCGGCGACAACGGGGCCGGCAAGACGACGATGGTGCGCATCCTGGCCGGCGTCGACGACTGCGACACCGGCCAGCGCAACACGCGCAACGGCCTGCGCATCGCCTATGGCGCGCAGATGCCGGCGATGCCGAAGGGCACCACGGTGCAGGACCTCGTGCTGCGCGGCACCGGCGAGCACGGCGCACTCGAGCAGCGCATGCGTGCACTGGAGACGCGCATGGCGACCGGCGACGAAGCCGCCCTGCGTGAGTACGGCGTGCTACAGGCCGCGTTCGAGGCCGGCGGCGGCTACGACCGCAAGCACCAGGTCGAGAAGGTGCTGTCGGGCCTCGGCTTCCCGATCGCCGACTTGCAGAAGGACGTGTCGGTGCTGAGCGGCGGCGAGAAGTCGCGCGTGCAGCTGGCGATCCTGATGACGACGCCGGCGGACCTGCTGATCCTCGACGAGCCGACCAACCACCTCGACCTGCAGGGCATCGAGTTCGTCGAGGACTTCGTCGTGCGCTATCCCGGCGCCTGCGTGGTCGTCAGCCACGACCGCCGCTTCCTCGACGCGATCGCCAACGCGATCGTCGAGGTCGCCGATGGCACGGCCAACCGCTGGAAGGGCAACTTCACGCACTACAGCAAGCAGCGCGACCTGGCGTTGCTGACGCAGGCGCGGCAGTTCAAGAGCCAGCGCGAGTTCGTCGAGAAGGAGATGGAGTTCATCCGGCGCAACATGGCGGGTCGCATGAGCGCGCAGGCGAAAGGTCGCCTGAAGCGCCTGCAGCGGCTGCAGCTGATCGACAAGCCACAGGGCAAGCGCGCGCAGATGCGGCTGACGTTCGGCTCGTCCACGCGCGGCCAGCAGGGCCAGGTGGCGATGGAAGGCGAGGACCTGACCGTGAAGGCGGGCAGCAAGCTGCTGCTCGAGCAGACGAACTTCCGCATCTGGTTCGGCGAGGTCACGGCGCTGCTCGGCCGCAACGGGGCCGGCAAGACCACGCTGCTGCGCCTGCTCGCCGGCATCGGCGCGCCGAGTGGCGGCACGATCAAGCGCGCGCACAACCTGCGCATCGGCTACTTCAGCCAGGAGAAGAACGACCTGCCGATGCACGGCACCGTGCTCGACGCGCTGCGCGAACTCGACCGCACCGTCGACGAACGCACGCTGCGCGACCACCTCGCCCTGTTCCTGTTCTGCGGCGACGACATCGAGAAGCCGGTCGGCGAACTGTCCGGCGGCGAGAAGCAGCGGCTGTCGCTGGCGCGCATGACGCGCGCGCAGTTCGACCTGCTGTGCCTCGACGAACCGACCAACCACCTCGACGTCGCCGGCACCGAAGGCCTCGAGCAGGCGCTGAAGGAGTTCCCCGGCACCGTCGTACTGATCACGCACGATCGCCAGCTGGTCGACGAGGTCGCCGACCGCGTGCTGTGGGTCGAGGGCGGCACCGTGCGCACGTTCGAGCAGGGTCTCACGCAGTGCCAGAAGGTGCTCGCCGACGAACGCGCCGCGGCGCGCGCCGCCGAAGCCGACGCGCGCGACAAGGCGGCGGCGAAGGCCGCCAGCGCGCAGCCGGTCGAGGTGAAGAAGGCGATCGAGACCGGCAAGGTGCGCAACCCGAAGATGTTCGAGAAGCTCGAGCAGCGCATCATGACGCTCGAGGCCGAACTCGAAGCGCTGCGTGCGGCGATGTTGGATCCGGCGAACTACGCGAGTGCTGCGAAGATGAAGCAACTGCAGGGCGACGAGGTGCGGCTGAAGGCGGAGATCGCCGAGGCCTACACACAGTGGGAGAACTGGCAGTAGCGCGCGGCGGGCTCGATCGCTCCACCCGGCGAACGACGGCGGGTAGCGGCGAGTGCCGACGACGGGCACCATGCACGGCGTGAAGGACAATCGCGCGACAGCCACGCAGCAGAACCAGATCCTCAGCCCCGCATTCGCCTTGGCTCTGCTCGCGATCACCGCATTCGCGCCGGCCCAGGAGCTCGCCACGACCGGCAAGGTCGTCGACGAGGAAGGTCGACCCATCGCGTTCGCGACGGTGACGTTCGCGGCGCCGATCGAGCGCGGCGGCTTGCTCAGCTGCAACGCGAGCGTGAAGTACGCCACGACCTTCGACGACGGCCGCTTCCGGATCCCGTTGCGCGCGGGGCAGCCGTACAGCGTGTGGGCCTGTGGCCCCGACACGCCGGATGGTCGCTTGTGCAGCCTGGTTCGCGAAGGCGTGGCCGCCGGCGCCGAGCTGACCCTCACGGCCGACATGCTGCGCGCCAGCACACCGGTGCGAGTGGAAGAGATCGATGAGCTCGGCGACGGCCCGTTCATGCTCGAGGTGCGAGCCAAGGCAAGCAGCAGCCCGGTGTGGCGGCTCGGGCTCGACGCCACCGGCGCGGTCGCTCTGCCGGCGATGCCGGCGATCCCCTTCGGGCCAGGCTGGGCAGCGCGCATCCTCGACGCGAACGGTCGCGTGGTCGTCACCAGGCCCTTGGCGACCAACGACAGCGTGATCCCGCTGCCCGCGCGCAGCACGAACCTGGTCGTGCGCGACGACAAGGGAGCCGCGGTCGCCGGTGCGCGCGTGTTCGCGCTCGTCCAGGCACCTGCCGCATACCCGGAGCGAGCGCTGTCGTTCCGTCCCGGTCCGACACACGACAGCTGGCTCGGCGGCGAACCGACCGACGCAGAGGGCAATGCACAGCTCATCCTGCGCGATCGCACCGATCTCTGGTTCGCCGACACGCCCACCGCCTCCGCGGCGCATGCGGTCGGCATGTTCGACGGGATCTGGAGCACGATCGCCGCCGACCTGCGGGGCTACGAAGAGGCACCCGCGGTCACTCCCGTGCAGCTGCAACTGCGCGGGGCACCACCCCTCGCGATCACCGTCCGTCGCGGCGACCGACCGGTGACCGGCATCGGCCTCACGCTGCACGCACGATTCGATTGGCAGCGCGACGACGGCGACATCGGTGGATCGGGCTCGATCGCGACGACGACGGATGGCCAGACCGCCGCCGATGGCACGTGGCGCTTGGACACCGTGCCGCGACCGATCGCCGTGCTGCAGATCGGCGTCGACGACTTCCACGACGTGCCGACCGCCGTCCTGCCGCGCCTCGAAGTTCCCGCTGCACCGATCCCGATCGACCTGCACTGGCATTCGGTGAAGTGGCAGGTCCAAGCGCCGAACGGAGCCGCCGCCAAGAACGCGCGCCTGCTGCTGTGGCCGGCCGTGCTGACGCGCACGGACATCGAGCCGCTGGAGTTCACCACCGACGCCGAGGGGCGCGCGCGCATCCGCATGGAACCCGGCGCCTGGTTCGCCGTCGCGACCGACGGCCTCGGCATCGCCACCGCCCTGCACACAGCGAACGGGGAAGCCGGATCGCACGCGCTGCAGCTGGCGCCGCTGACCCGCTTCGCCGGCCGCGTGCTGGATGCCGCGGGGCAGCCAGCAGCGAACGTCGAGTTCACCTGTGGGAACGCCACCGGCGGCGGGCTGCCGACCGACGCGCCTCTGCTCGAGCGCCTGCTCCAACGGCACGAGCCGACCATCAATGCCGGACTGACGCGCGGCATCGCGTCGGCCGCCGACGGGCGGTTCGAGATGCGCTGCCTGCTCGTGCCGGGCATCACGCGCCTGTGGGGTCCATGGCCTCCACGGCCTCGACGGCCGCAGCTGCCCCTGGCGGCGAACGACGCAGTCGAGTTCAGGCTGCCTCAGTGACGCCCGCGCGGCGCTCGGCTGGACTACCTGCCGACCACCGCCGTCGTCGCGTCCGACATCACGGCTTGCAACGGGTTGCCCGCCGCGGGATCGGGCACGAACGCCTGCTGGTGGAAGCGCGCGCCGAGCAGCGCGGACGCGTTCGGCAGCATCCATTGCAGCTGCGCTTCATGGTTCTGCCCGGTCACCAGCAGCGCATGGTCCGGCGCCACGAACGCCGTGCAGCCGGGCATGCCGAAGGCGCCGAGCGGCAGCGGCAACGGCCCGGTCCCGGACCAGGTGATGCTCAGGCCGGTCAGCACGATCGCCACGTCCACCGGCAGATCGAACAACGTCACGTCGAGATGGGCGCCGAGGCGCGGCGTGTCGAGCGGCACGAGTCGCGTCGCCGGCCGACTGCCGCTGCAGCCTGGCGCGAACGACACGTAGGTCGAAGTCGGGCCGACGCGAACGATGGTGTCCCGCACTTCCAGATAGGAGCCGTTCCCCACCGGCGGCAGCACGGGTGCAGTGTTCCGCAGCGCGACGATCGTGCCGTCGCTGCGGCGCGCGAACTGGCTCGACATGCCGACGTAGGTGACACCGAACGGCAGCCCCGGCACGCCGTAGCCAGCACTCGTGTTGCCCCACAGCAACACGCTGCCATCGCTGCACCGCGCCAGACAGACGCCGTTCCCGCAGGCGATCTGCACGCACTGCCGCTGCGACACCTGCGGCGGCACACTGCACTGGCCGTACGTGTTGTCGCCCCAGACCACCACCGCCCCGTCATTGCGGCGCGCCATCGAGTTGTTGCCACCCGCCGCGATCTCCACGTAGTAGCTGGTCAGCGGCGGCACCGGCACGGCCAGCTGGCCTTCGTTCGGCGAACCCCAGGCGACGACCCGCCCGTCGTTGCGCAGCCCCAACGCGTGCCGTTCGCCTTCCGCGACCGCGACATAGCCGATGCCGGGCGGGAGCGCAGGAACGGCCAGCAGCACCGCATCGCCGCCCCAGGCGACGATCTGGCCATCGCTGCGGCGGGCCGTGCGAGGCTCGATCTCGACGTAGGTCACGCCCGTCGGCAACGGCGGCACGTTGCAGTCCCCGTAGTCGTTGTTGCCGAACGCGACCACGGTGCCGTCGCCGAGCCGCGCCACCTGGTGCCAACCCGTACCGGCAACCTCGACATGGTCGACACCGACAGGTGGTGTCGGCGCATTGCATTGGTAGTAGGTGTTGTCACCCCACGCGATCACGCGACCGTCACTGCGCAGCGCCACACTGTGCTGGCCTTCGGCGAAGACGACCGCGCAACCGCCTGCAGCGATGTCCACGTAGGCGAGGCCTGGCGGCAAGGCCGGGACGTTGCACTGGCCATGCAGGTTGTCGCCGAACGCGACCACGACACCATCGCTGCGCCGCGCCACCGTGTGGCGTTGCGCCGGCGCCGCCTGCACGTACTGCACGCCCGTCGGCAGCGGCGGCACGTTGCACTGGCCCCAGGAGTTGTCGCCCCAACAGACCAGTTCGCCGTCGCTGCGCACCGCCGCGATGTGCCGGTGGCCGGCGCGGACCGCGGTGTAGGTAGCGCCGGCAGGCAGTGCAGGAACACCACCGGTCCAGCCACCCCAGGTGACGATCGACCCATCGCTGCGGCGCGCCACGCCGTAGCGGTTGTTGAAGAAGGCGGAGGCCGCGACCTCGACGTACTGCAGTCCTGCGGGCAATGGCGGCACGTTCGAGACGCCCTGCTGGTTGTTGCCCCAGGCGACGATGGCCCCATCGCTGCGCAGACCGAGCGCGAACTCGTAGCCGACGGCGATGCCGATGTAGACGACCCCGGCCGGCAGCGCAGGCACGTTCTGCACTCCGCTGCTCTGGCTGCCGACCACCTGCAGAGCGCCGTCGGACCGACGGACCCCCAGACAGCCGGCCGCGATCGCGACCTCGACGCACTGCACACCCGGCGGCAACGCGGGGATCGGCAGGGACCAGCTCCCTCCCCACTGCTGGATCGATCCGTCGAACTTCCGGATCAGCGTGACGCCGTGACCCGCCGCGACCCCGACGTTGTCGGTCGCCTCGTTCCACGCGCTGTCGAACGCACCATGCGGATCGCGGATCGACGACTGCGCAATCGCGCAGACACCTGACAACAGCATCGACAAGCCCACGACGAAGCGGCGGACGGGGAACATGCAACTCTCCTGGTCGGAAGGACCGTGCCGCTCTGGTTCCCAGGCGCGCACGGCAAGGGGAGTTCCGGCATCGACGCCGCCGCCGGCCCGACCTGAATCGAGCCCGCGCGAGCTGCGCACGCGGAGTCTTCGTCCCCATTGCTCCATCAACCCATGCCGCAGCCGCGTTCCCGCCCGCGGCGCCGCGCCTCGGCGAGGACGATCAGTACTCGCCGATCGTCAGCGCGCCGGCATTACTGACCGTGAAGCCCAGCGCGTTCACCGTCGGGTCGTACGCCGCGAGCTGCTGGTAGAGCACCGCACCGATCAGCAACGGATCGTTCGGCAGCGAATAGCTCTGCGACGCCGTGCCATCCGCATCGGTCACCACCGCATCCATCGCGACGGCATCCGTGCGCAGCAGGCAGCCCGGCGCACCGATCACGCCGAGGTCCAGCGGCAGCGCACCACCGCTCCAGACCGAACTGGAGAAGCCCAGCAGGAACAGGCCGATGCTGTTGTTCGGCGCGTACGCCGTGCGCGTCACGTACGACGTGCCCACCACCGGATTGGCGGCGGGGAACAGCGCCGGGATGCCCTTCGTGCCCGCACAGCCGCCACCGATGTTCGACCAGTTGGCGGGCGCACCACCGCCGAACGTCGCCGTCGTCGCCAGCGAGTACGGCAGCGGGTTGACCTCGAGCGACGCCGCGGCGACCTCGACGGTCAACGTGCCGGTGTTCGCCGCCGTGAACGTGACCCGTTCGTACAGGTTGCGCGGATCGTCGCTGCTGGCGACCACCGTCGTGCCGTCCAGCACGCGCAGCGACAGGTCGGAGTAGCTCGGCGAGGTCAGCACGTGGCGGTGGAACACCATGCACACCGTGTAGCTCTGGCCCGAGACCACCGTCAGCGTGTGCACGTTCGGCGTCGCCACGACCGTCAGCTCACCGTTCTGCACCGTGCCCGGCTGCTGGGCGATCGCCACCGCCGAGTCGTCGCGCAGGAAGCCCATGCCGTACGCGTTGCGATCGAGCGCCGCGTTGGCGGCGGAGATGTCCTGCGCGCTCGCGAGCAGGATCGCCTTGATCTCGCGCGCCGAGCTCGCCGGCCGCGCCGCCTTCACCAGCGCTGCCGCACCGGTCACCTGCGGCGTCGCCATCGACGTGCCACTGGCGGTGTAGTTCGCCGTCTCGTTGTCGCGGCGCGGCATCGCGGTGCTGACGCCGCAGGCCGTGATGTCGGGGAAGAAGCGCGTCGGGTCGGTGTTCAGCGGCCCGCGCGACGAGAAGTTCGCCACGATCTTCGTGTTGGCGGCGCAGGCGGCCACCGCGAGGCCGTTGCAGACGGCGGCGCTGCCGGTCGTGCTGCTGACGCCGGAGCCGCTGTTGCCGGCCGCGGTGCAGGCGACGATGCCGGCGTTGAGCGCCGCGGCGTCGATCGCCTGCTGGCTGATGTCGGTGGGGTTCGGGCTCGAGCCGTACGACATGTTCGCCGACACGATGTTGAACTTGACCTTGTCGGCAGCGGCCTGCTGCCACGCCGCGGCCTCGAGCGAAAGCGACGAGTTGCACGCCGGGCTCGAGTTGCAGATCCCGTAGCCGACCACGAACGCGTCGTTGGCGTGCCCGCGGTCGCCGGCCGCCGTCGACCACACCTCGCCGGCGGCGATGCCCGCGACGCCGGTGCCGTGCCCGTGCGGGTCGTCCGCCGGGAAGGACCCGACCTGCACGTTGGCGACCAGCCGGCTGCGGCCGATCCCGCCCGCCGCGGTGTCGGCGACGTTGCCGGCGCGGAAGTAGGTCTGATGCGGCCGCGAACCGCCCGCCATGCTGCTGTCCTGGCCAGTGTCGACGATCGCCACGCCGAAGCCCGTCGCGGTGATGCCGGCGGCCTGCACCGCGTCGGCGTTGTGGTTGTTCGCGTTCGTCGCGGTCAGGATCAGCGGGTAGGTCGGCAGATCGGGCCGCACGTGCAGCACGTTGCCGAGCGCCTGCACCGCGCCGAGCTGGTCGGGCCGCACTTCGATCGTGCACGCATCGATCAGCCAGAACTGCAGCGCCACGCGCCCGCCCATCGCTTCGATCGCGCGCGCGAACGCGGCCTGGTTCTGCACGGTGCGCACCTGCAGGTCGGTCACGATCGCCTGCACCTGCGCGGCGTTGGCGCCGCTGTCGATCGCGCGCCGGAACGCGGTCAGATCGAACGGCCGCTGCGCGAACGTCACGTTGTAGCGGAACGTGCCGAGCTGCTGGCCGGGCAGCGGTTCGGTGCCGAGCCCGTGCACGACGCCGAGATCGGCGATGGCGACTTGTTCCTGGGCGATGGCGGGGACGCTGGCCACGACGGTGGCCAGCATGAGACGGGAGATCTCGCGCATGGATTGGCAGGATGGCGCGCCGGCGCCGAGGGTGGACGAGGTGGATCGCCGGGGCAGGTGGCGTCCGCGAAGGCGCACACGGTAGCACGATCTGCGGCAGGGTGGCTCCGCCGTCGCCAATGGGGATCGTGGATCCTCCCGCTGAGCCAGAACGACGTCGCGAAGACATCGCTAGACTGCCCCGCCCTCTCGCGCGGCAATGCACCGACACCTCACGCTGCTCCTGCTCCCGATCGCCGCCGCGACCCTCGCGGCGCAGGACGATCGCCCCGCGTCGATCCCGGTCCAGGCGACCGCGACGCTCGACACCACGGCGCTGGCGACGACCGGCCGCACCGAGCTGAAGCTGCGCTTCCTGTGCGAGGAGGTGCTCGACCACGCGTTCGCCGTGCGCGTCGAGCTGCGCAAGGGCAACCGCCTCGTGCTGCGCCGCGACCATGCGCCGCCGGTGCCGACGAAGCAGTGGGCGAAGCAGAAGCCGGTCGAATACTCGCTGCCGTTCGTGTTCCAGCAGCCACCCGAGGGCGTGCGCGCCGGCGACACGCTCGACGTGCTGGTCGGCTTCTTCGACGCGACGACCAACAAGGTGGTGCCGCCGCTGGCGCGCCACGCCGGCGCCGACGGCATGGTCGCGGTCGCCCAGCTGACGTTCCCGCAGCTCGGTGCCGTGCCGGACGCCGCGGCGGTCGATGCAGTGATCGCCAGCGCGCTCCTGCTCGCGGCGAAGCAACCGCAGGCGGCGTGGGACCAGCTCGAGTTCACGTTCCGCCGCCTCGACGACTACCCGCTGAAGGACAAGCTGCAGAAGGCGCTGCTGCAGGTCGGCAAGATGCCGCCGGCACCGCTGACGTTCGAAGAGCAGGACATCGTCGCGGGCCGCATCGGCGAAGAGCGCGCGCGCTGGCTGCGCGAGGTCGCCGGCCGCATGTACGACCAGGGCAAGCTGCTCGGCGCGCTGCTGCTGCTCGACGAGGTCGGCGGCGCGCTGCAGGAACAGGCCGACCGCGCCGTGCTCGGCGCGCTCGACTCCGCGAAGCGCGTCACGCAGGACCGCGACGGGATCGCCGCGAAGGTGTTCGCGCTGACCAAGGCGCAGCAGGACGAAGTGACGGCGCTCGCCGAGAAGATGCCGAAGGGCGACGAGCGGCTCGCCGCGGGCCTGAAGCTCGTCAAGGACAAGGCGCAGCGCGGCATCGGCCGCGAACTGATCCGCACGCTCGAGTTCACGCCGGAGCTGCGCGAGAAGGCCGCCGAGGTGCGTGCGCAGGTCGAGAAGGAATGGCTCGCCGACGTGCCGCCGGCCGAACGCACCGAGGCCGAGGCCGCACTGCAGCACCCGTGCTGGGCCCGCACGACGCAGCGCGTCAGCCACCGCTTCGTGCTGATCGGCCCGCAGCAGCTCGTCACCGGCGTGCCCGACGACAGCCTGCTGCGCTTCGACCTCGCCTACCTGTACCTGACCGACCTGTTCGGCCGCGTGCCCAACCCGCAGGGCGATCGCGTCACCGTCTACTGGAAGGAGCTGTGGAACTTCGGCGGCGGTGTCGGCGGCGGCAAGATCATCGACATCGGCAACGCCGATCCGGCCGCGAAGGCGCTGCGCGTCGACAACGGCCTGCTCTACCACGAGCTGACGCACTGCATCGACGACACCAACCCGGTGTACGGCGGCATGCACGAAGGCCTCGCCGACTTCGGCGCCGCATTCGCGCAGATGGAACTCGGCCAGGTCGGCGGCGGCCGCGCCGCGATCGGCCTCGCGCTGCGCGCGTTCCTCGGCGACTACCTGGAGCGCGACCTCGAGTACTGGCGCATCCCGAACTACGCGCCGAGCGCCGGCTTCTTCCTGCACTTCGTCACCACGTACGGCAAGAGCGGCGAGGGCTACCAGTGGCAGCGCTACCGCAAGTTCTTCCGCGACTACCGCGCCTGCCGCGTCAAGGACGCGCGCACGCCGACGCTGGCGCGCGCGTTCGCGTTCCATCTCGTGGAAGCCTTCGGCGAGGCCGCATTCGCCGATCTGGTGCGGTTCCGCTGGCCGCTGATCCCCGGCGACCTGGACGCCGTGCGGCGTGAACAGCTCGCCGCGCAGAAGAAGCAGCTGCAGCCGCAGTTCGACGACACGCCGGGTTCGCCGGTGCCGCGCGATCGCACCGCGCGCGAACTCACCGATGCAGGCAGCGATGTCGAAGCGCACCACGACAAGCTCGGCGTCGTCACCGACTGGTGGGTGATCGGTCCGTTCCGCAAAGAAGGCCTCGCCAGCGACCAGTACCGCTTCCCGCCCGAACTCGAGATCGACCTGCAGGCGCGCTACGAGAGCATCAACAACAACCCGACGTGGCGGCGGCCGGGACCCAAGCCCGTGCTGGTCGATCGCACCGGTTGGGTGAAGTTCGACTTCGCCTACATGGACTGGACCGCGCTGTATGGCCTGACGCACGTCACCGTCGAGCACGACACCGAAGCGTGGTTCCACCTGCGCGCCGACGACGAGGTCACGCTGTTCGTCGACGACGAGCAGATCGACGCGTTCGAAGGTGGCGGCGGAGCGCTCGGGCCATGGCGACCGGGTTGGCAGGTGCTGCTGCCCGACGCGATCAAGTTCGTGGTGCCGCTGAAGAAGGGCCGTCACAAGGTGCTGGTGAAGGTGCACAACCACACCGGGACCGCCGGCTTCTCGCTGGCGATCGCACAACGCAACGGCCTGCCGTTGCCCGGCTGGACCAGCGACGCCGAGCCGCCCGTGAAGAAGCTCGCGGCGATCGACGTGCCCGACGGCAAGAAGTGGCCGTCGCGCTGGAAGGCGCGCTTCGACCAGGGCTCGCCGAAGAAGCTCGACATCACCGCCGGCAAATGGCGCGTGCGCAATGGCGCCTACGAGGGCTACGCGACCGATCGCGAGGTCGAGTGGCGCAAGTACACGGTGCGGCCAGGATTCCCGAAGGACTCGCCGTCGAACCTCGCGTGGCTGCCGGAGAAGGCGACCGAGCACGCGGACGCGTTCCACCTGACGCTCGAACTGCCCGCCGGCAGCACGGCGCCGAAGGCGTGCATCGTCATGCAGGGCGAAGGCAACCGCGACGCGCTGTCGGGTTGGACGCTGATCCTCGACCCGGACGGCGACGGCGTGCGCGGCTACCTCGAGCGCTACGAGCATCGCCTCTACATGAGCGACCGCGTGCCGTTCGCCGTCGATGCGAAGAAGTCGACGCGCCTCGAGATCACGTGGTACCTGCGGCGGCTCGTCGTGAAGCTCGGCGAGCACGTGCTGTTCGACCAGGCCGCGCTGCGGCCGATCCCGGGCAAGCACCGCATCGGCATCGCGACGTGGGGCGAGCAGTTCCGCATCGAGGAACTGGAGCTGCGCGGCCCCGTGCGCACGCGCTGAGCGCG
>CAMAUH010000040.1 GCA_945861365.1 Candidatus Kuenenia stuttgartensis | reverse complement strand
GCATCGCGCTGCACACGTTGGTCGGTGCATTGACGTCCTTCGTCGTCACATTCACGTTCGACAACTACACGGCGAGCTCCGAAGTGCTGTTCTGGCTGATGGGTGGCCTCGAGGGGCGCGCTTGGAAACACGCGGCGATCACCGCCATCGGTTGCGTGGTGTTCGCGGCACTGGTGGCGCCGCGCGCGCGCGAGCTCGACCTGCTGACGCTGCACGACGACAGCGCCTACAGCCTCGGCGTGGATGCACAGCGGTCGCGGCGGTGGCTGGTGTGGTGCGCGTGCGGGCTGACCGCCTGCACGGTCGCCAACACCGGCGGCATCGCCTTCGTCGGCCTGGTGGTGCCACATCTCGCGCGGCTGTTGGTCGGCCCGGCGCATCGGATCCTGCTGCCGACTTCGGCGCTGCTCGGCGCGCTGTTGCTGGTCGGCAGCGACCTGGGCTGTCGGTTGGCGCCGCCCGACTGGAACCTGCGCCTCGGCGTCGTCACGGCGCTGCTCGGCGCCCCGTACTTCCTGGTGCTGCTGGCGCGCCATCGCCGCGGGGAGGCGCTGTGAACGGGCTCGTCGCCGCGGATCTACGGTTGCGTCTCGGGGCCCAGCAGGTGCTCGATGGCGCCTCGTTCGCGCTGCGCGCGGGCGAGATGGTGTTGCTGGCGGGTCGGAACGGCGCTGGCAAGACCACGCTGTTGCGCACGCTGATCGGGGCGATCACGCCGGCGGGCGGCCGCGTCGAACTCGAGGGCAAGCCGCTGGCGAGCTGGCCGGGTCGCGCGCGTGCGCGGCAGCTCGCGTTCGTGCCGCAGAGCGTCGACACGCCGTTCGAGTTCACCGGCCGCGAACTGGTGACGATGGGTCGGCATCCGCACCGCGGCCGCGGCGAGGCGCTGCAACCCGATGATCTGGCGGCGATCGAGAAGGCGCTCGCGGCGGTCGATGCCGGTTCGTTCGCGGATCGGCGCGTGACGACGCTGTCCGGTGGTGAGCAGCGCCGCATCGCGGTCGCACGGGCGTTGGCGACCGATGCGCCGTTGCTGTTGCTCGATGAACCGACCAACAACCTCGACCTCGAGCACGCACTGCAGCTCGTCGGCATGCTGCGCCGCATGGCGACGGCTGGGCGCGGCGTGCTGGTCGCATCACACGATCTGAACCTGATCGCGCCACAGTGTGATCGCGTCGTGCTGCTGCACCAGGGGCAGGTGTTCGCAGATGCGGCACCGGAAGCAGCTCTCACTGCCGCGAACGTGGCTGCCGTGTTCGGTGTGCGGTCGACGACGCCAGGCGGGTTCTTCCCTCGTCAATTCGGCCTGTAGCAGCGATCTCAGCGTCCGCTCGGGAAGTCCTCTTCGCGCACCATGAAGGGCTGGAAGCGCGTTCGCCACTGGTCCGGCAGGGGGCACTTCACCATCTTTGCCATGTCGACGGTGGCCGTGGTGACGCGAGCCCGGCACAACGGCCTGGGGTCGTCGCCACGCGTCATCCAGAACGCGAACTCGACGGACGAAGTGCCGATGCGCAACACGCCGACGTGGACCCACGGCTCGTCGCCGTAGCGGACCGGCGAGAAGAACTCGGCCTCGAGCTTCACCGTCGGCATGCCGAGCTTGTCGCCATGCATCAGCTGCGGGTACGGGTGCCCGAGGCCGTCGCTCCACCAGTCCTCGAAGGCGCAGTGGAAGTAGTGCAGCAGCTTCGGGTAGTAGGCGATGCCGGCGTCGTCGATGTCCCCGAAGCGGTACCGCAACCGGGTGCGGAAGGTCATGCGTTGGCGCCGCGCGCCTTCGGAGCCTGCGCCTGTGGTTCTTCGTCGCGGTTCTTCTCGCTGTTGCGCAGGCAGAAATCGGCGAGCCCCTGCACGTCCCGCGGCAGCTGGGTGTGCCGTTGCAGCTGGGCGAGCAGGACATCGATGGTCGCCTGCGTATCGGCCTCGGCGGAGTGGGCGCCTTCGAGCTCGCGGCCGCAGTAGTGGCGCACGGCCGCACTGAGGTTGCGTGGTCCCATCAGGAAGCGGTCCCAGGTGGTCTCGCAGACGTTGAAGATGACCTTCGCGTCGACCTGGCGGCGGCCCTTCATGTCGAAGGCGATGCCGTGGCGCTTGCACTCCGCGAGCCACAGCGGCACGTCGTAGGCGATCTGGTTGAAGCCGGCGAGATCGCTGTCGCCGAGGAAGGCGACCAGTTCCGGGCCCAGCTTGCGCAGCGGCTTGGCTGGCTCCTTGCCGCCGTTGCCGAACAGGCCGCAAGCATCCGCAGAGTGGATCCCGGTGACCTTGGTGGCGCCCTTGCTCAGGTTCATGCCTGGATTGACCGGCCGCACCAGGGACTCCCGGCGGCCATCCGGCAACAGGCGCACGAGCGCGAGTTCGACGATGCGGTCGTTGTTGATGTCGAGACCGGTGGTCTCGAAGTCGAGGAAGACGAGAGGGCGCTGCAGGTTGAGGATCATGGTGGGGACCGGCGCGCCACACGGGCCGCTCGCCCGCGACCGCTGACGGCGCGTTCAGCCGAGCATTGTGCGGCGACTGTCGTCGCAGGCAAGTTCGACGGTCAGTTGGGGCCAGTCGTCGGGCGGCCGATCAAGCGACCCATCGAGCCAGCACGCCATCGAGGATCGGCAGCCAGGTCTTGGCGCCACCGCGCTCCTGTTCGACGCGATGGAATTGCTCGATCCAGTCGAGCAGGTCATCTGGAGGAACATCGCGGACGCAGGCGGGGAACAGCACCTCCTCCTCGATCCTGGCCATGCGCTCGATGCGGTCTCGCAGCGCTTGCACGGCAGCCGCGAAGCCAGCGCGCTCGGGTGCGGACAGATCGCCCGGCTCCCAGAACAGCACGAGGGAGTGGATGAGTTCCGTCACTTCTTCATGCAGGCGCGCCACTTCCCCAGCGCTGGCGGCAGCGTCGTCGTCGCCGCGCATCACGATCGCTGGCCACAGCCAGCTCGACTCCTTGTGCAGATGCACCGCAGCCAGGAAGTCGCGCAGGAAACGCAGCAGCACGGCGGTGTCAGCAGCCGGAAACCGGCAGCCTGCCTGGACCGACTCGGCGATCGCTTGCAGGGCCGTGCATGCCCGGGCGACCAGGGCATGGTCGGCGCGCAGGTTGTCCAGAGGATGGATCATCCGCAGTCGAATTGGGGCGGGGTGCCCGTGCATCGGCCAGCTAACTGCCGCAGGCACGGCGAGATTTCGGCCTTCGGACGCTGGCTACCCGAAGAAAAAACGAACACGAGCTTGCGCGTGGCTAACGGAGTGCTAACCTAAGCAAACCCGAACAAGCGAGGCCCACGATGTCGACGATCCAGCTCCTGCGTCCTGCTCACGCCCTCGAAATCAGTGCTCTGCGTCGTCGTCCGCATACAAGCCGAAGTCGGTCCACCTCGGTGGCGATGCCCACTCAGGTATTGGGTAGGCAGCCGAGTCGGGCCTTTGCCACTGCGCGGTTGGCGCATGCGCTCGAGCTCACGGGGGCGTGCGCGGTCATCGCGATCTTCCTCGCGGTCGCGCTGTTTGTTTGAGGATGTGTCGGTTCCCTTTCTGCTCGACACGTTGCTTCCGCTAAGAATCATCGCCATGGACCTGATGCTCACAGAGAAGCAGATTCGCGTGCTTCGCTACTTTCGTGACTATCGGCGTGAAAAGGGGATTGCACCCACTCTGGAAGAGGCCGCAGCGGCTCTGGGCGTCAGCAAAATCACGATTCACGAGCACCTGAATCAGCTGAGCAAGAAAGGCGCGATCCACCGGGACAAGGCCAAGGCCCGGGCTGTGGCCATCCTGCATGACCCGGATGCGCGGGACGAAGTGATTCCTCATGCATCGGTTCCTTCCATACCCTTGGTAGGGACGATCGCTGCCGGTCGCCCGATCGAGGCTCTCGAAGACCGTCAAGACATCAGCTTGACGGACTTGGTTCCAACTGGCGAGAAGATGTATCTGCTGCGCGTCCGCGGCAAGTCGATGATCGATGACCACATCGATGATGGCGACCTTGTCGTGGTGGAGCGGCGTGAGACGGCCAACGACGGTGAAATCGTCGTCGCGATCCTGGAAGACGAAGAGGCGACTCTCAAGCGCTTCTATCGCGAAAGGAATGGCATGGTCCGGTTGCAGCCTGCCAACGCTTCGATGGAGCCCATCTTCGTTTCGCGCGTGCAGTTGCGCGGGGTTGTGCGCGGCGTGATCCGTCGTTTTCGCTAGGGGGAGAGCATGGCGCTGCCACCTGGCCGGAAGATCAAAGGTCCGTTCGTGGACGCTTGCTCAGCAGGCAAGCACGCTTGGTGCAGTTGTGGGCGGAGCCAAACTTATCCCTACTGCGACGGGACTCACCGTGGGAGTGATTCTGTCCCGGTCAAGGTCGTGCTCGAGGTCGCCAAGACGGTCATCTGGTGCGCTTGCGGTGAAACCAAGAATCGTCCCTACTGCGATGGGTCACACTGCCGCCTATGAAGTCAGCCGTGTTGGTCGCGAAGGCTCCCCTTGTAGGTCAGTGTTACTTGCAGTCAGTGCTTGCTTACAGCGCCTGGCTGCAACCAGAGGTCGCGAAGTTGCCGAGGCTTGTCATCTGCTGAGTTGAGGATTTCGAGTGCAGCCACCCCCGGTGACTTGGCGGGGAGCGCGCGGATCGTCTTGATCACCCCTCGGCGTGAAATCAGAAGTTCGATCGCCTGCTGGGCTTTGGCGACTGCAGTGAAGACCTCGCTCCAGCGAGAGGCATCCACCCGCAGGCCCCCGACTGCCAGGATCTCATCCCCGGGCATGACCCCGGCCATCCAAGCTGCGGAGTTGCGCCCAACCGAGGCGACGACTGTGCCGTTTGGCTCGAACTGCAGACCCAGGTGGAGCTGGTCGGTGTCCTTGAGAGTCAAGCCTATCCCGTGGCCCGCCAGGACCTCGCGAAGTGGCGGGTCGAAGGGGCCGCTGATGGCTTCGACCAGATAATCGCGTGCCTTCTGCCCGCCGATCCGTTCGACCACGGCGAGTACATCGTCGAGTGCGTAGCCGCGGTCGCTCGGCATCGTCTCGTAGAGGCTCCTGATGATGTCATCGAGCGATTTGGTTCCATCGCTCTGCGCTCGCACCAGCAAGTCAAGGCAGAGTGCTGCCACTGCGCCGTTGCCATAGTAGTTCTGTGATGAGTTGCGCGTGTTCTCATCGGGGCGATACAGCCGGATCCACGCGTCGAAGCTGGAGTCTGCGAGGCTCGTCCGCAGGCGTCCTGGGTTGTTCAAGAGGGCCTGGATGTTCTTGCCGAGTGCCGTGAGGTAATCCGCTGCCGAGAACACGCCGGCCCGCAGGCATATCAAGTCATCGTAGTACGCGGTCCACCCCTCGATCAGCCAAAGGAAGGGCGTGAAGGTCTCCGCCTCATAGTCCAGCTGCACGAACTCGGATGGTCGCAAGCGCTTGACGTTCCAGGCATGGAACAGCTCGTGCGCAGCAAGGCTCAGGAATTCGAGGTAGCCTTTGCGTGTCGCAAGTTGCGTTCTCGAGTGCAAGAGAGTCGTGGAGTCCAGATGCTCGAGCCCACCATGGCCATCTTGGGTAAGGAGGCAAAGGAACGTGTAATTCCCATAGGGAAGGGTGCCCCCGAAGATCTTTGCGGTGGTACTGACGATTCGGTCGAGGTCGCCGGCAAGAGTGCTTGGTGGCGTCAGTCCGCTCAGGTCGTCGAGAACGATGCGGTGCGGAACTCCGAGCGAACTCCACTCGATGCACTTCGGGCTCCCGGCAAGGCATGGGCAATCGAATGCGCGATCCATGTCACTTGCGTGGATCGTGATATTGCGCAACGAAGAGCCTGTGGTGGCAGTCTCTGCGATCACGGGCAGCGAAGTCGTCAGGCTCCATTGTGTGGGAATGCAAACCGTGATATCGGCCGAGGCAGACCTTTGGCCGACCGGCCAAAGCAAGACGCACGCGTTGTTCCAGTACGCGTGATCTGGCGTGACGTCAGCGGTCCGCACACTCAACTCGTGGCAATAGACGGTGTACTCGACATCCACACTGCTGGTGTCGCGCCCGAGGGTGATCATCCATCGGTTCTTCGCGACCTTCACGCAGGGCAGGGGGGCTCTGGTGGAGCCGTCGAATGCCCTTGGGCCGACGACGTGCTTGGAGAACTCGCGGATGAGGTAGCTGCCCGGTGTCCAGGTGGGCATGAAGAGCGTGAGCTCTTCGAGGGGCGCGTGCCCAGGCACCGACCGCGGCGTGGGTACCTGCAGCCGGACGGAGAGCTCGCTTGCGGCGGGGCGTGGGATCTCGATCCGGAACGTCAGCTCTGCCATCCGATCTCCACTCGGCGACGCATGTGCGCCAGAGCGCAAGTGCGGCCATGAAGGCAAGTTGGCGCGCCCGAGAGGAGTTGAACCTCTGACCTACGGCTTCGGAGACCGTCGCTCTATCCAACTGAGCTACGGGCGCACTGCCAACCGTCTTAGCTGGGGCGCGCTTGAAACACAACGCTGACGCCAAGGCCGTTGGCGGCCTGTGGTGGGCGCTCAGGCGTGGAAGACGCGGTTGCCGCGGGAAGGCGGAGTCCTGAGGCCCAGGGTGTGTGCCGCGCGCCGGTGACGGTTGCCTTGCGCTGCGCGCGGTGGTTCAATTCTCCAACAGCCGCTGCAACCGCTCGAGGGCTGCCGGCTAGTTGGCTTGTTCATGCTCCGAAAGATCGCGATCTCGGTGCTGGCCGCAGTGGCCCTTGTGGCCGCGGTGGCAAGGTCAGAGAAGCAGTGCCTCTCAGCCACTGAAGAGACGCTCTTCAACGACGTAGACGACGACCTCCTCCCGGACTCCGTCGAGTGGGTGTCGTTGACGAATTCGACCAATCCCGACACCGACGGCGATGGGATCTCGGATTTCGTCGAGGTGGTGCAGCGCGGTCGGCCCCGGCAAGCCGGCGAGCCGATGCCGCGAGACCAGGAGATGCGGATCATGGTCACTGGGCCGCATCCTGGTGGGGGCGACACGCAGGCTTGGCTTCACCTGATGGTCCGATTGATCGGGCCGATGTCGGGCATGACATCGTTCACGGCGTGGCTCGAGATGCCCAGCGCGCCGGGTTTGCGATTCAGCTTCGACATCATGTCCTTTGGCCCAGGAGTCATGCGCCAGCGGAATGCTGGCGCCGAAGGGACGTGGCTGACCCTGTCCGTGCCCTTGGTATCCACCGCCTTCCTGCATCTGCTGGCCCCGTTCAGCCTGCACGCGGAATCGACCATCGCCGGCAGGACCATCCACAGCGCGGTCCACCTGTTCGATCTGCAGGGGCAGCTGTCGACCTTGGTTCCCTTCAACTCCTCCAGCTTTGCGGTCCAGACGATCGCCGCGACACCCTTCACGGGTGGAGCCCTTTCCAATCGGGTTTGCCTGATGGACTTGAACGAGGTGGGGTCCGGGCCTGGTGGAACCATCTACGAAGTCGTTGCTGCGCATTGCGAGGACTGCAACGAGGTGGAATGCAGCCCCACGTGCCCTCAGTCGGTCGGCTGGCTGGTGACGATTCCGGGTGGCTTGGGCACGCTGGGCGGCAACTGAGTTGATGCAAGTGGTCCGAAGCGACCAACTTTCGTGCTTCCCATCCAGGTTTTGCGGAACCTTTGTGGGGCCAGGGCACGTCTCACGCCCGTGGAACTCTTGCGTGATCCCGATGCCAGCTTGATCGCAGCCTGCCGGCTGCCGAATAGCGACGGGTTCGAGCGCGCCTTCGAGCAGCTGTTCGAGAAGTATCGCGAGCGTGTCTACGCAATCGCTTACCGGGTCACGGGGAATGCGGGCGACGCGCTCGATGTGACCCAGGAGAGCTTCGCCCTCGTCTTCCGCAAGCTCGAGGGCTTTCGCGGCGGCTCGTTGTTCAGCACCTGGCTGTTCCGCATCGTCGTGAACTGCAGTATCGATTTCCGTCGGCGTGTTGGCGTTTCCCGGTCCGGCGCGCTGACGGTCGTCGACGATTTGGCTGCGGCCAGTGTGGTCGACGAGGCCCCCGGGCCGCGCGATCGCGCCGCTGCCAGTGAACTCAGTGGCCAGGTCCAGCAAGCGATTGGCGAGCTGAGTCCGAAGCTGCGCGTGATCCTCGCGCTGCGATACCTCGAGGACATGTCCTACGAAGAACTTGCCGCGACACTCGGGTTGTCCCTGGGGACTGTCAAATCACGCTTGGCGCGTGCCCACCTCGCTCTCGAGACCGTTGTTCGTAATCGGTTTCCCCAGCTCGATTTGAGTGCCGCGGCCCCTGATTCCATGGGTGGTGTCGGATGACTTCTCAGCCTCGCCCGGTCGAATGCCGGCGATTCTTGGAGGCGGTGCTCGGTGCCTGTGAGTCGCCCAGCCAGCACGCCGCCGGATGCAGTGCCTGTCGCGCCTTGCTCGAGCGCGTCGGCAAGCTCGGATCCGTGCTTGGCACGAGGCCTTCGGTGCCATCGGAGTTGCACCAGCCTGCCTTCCTTGAGGGCGTGTACGAGTTGGCAATCGACTTCTTGGAGGCTGGCGTCGGAGGCTCTGCGGTGCGGGAAGCTGTCCGCGCTGCGCCGCCTGCGGCGGCGGGTCCGGTCGACTTCGTGGTGTCGTCCTCGTTGGAGTCGATTCTGTCGACCCCGGTGTCGGCCGAGCCATCGCCCGTTCACTGGAAGCGGATGCGTGCCGGTCTGCTCGCCGGAGTGCGCAGTCAGCCAGTGGCGCTCCCAAGGCTTCGCAGGCTCGCGCTGTTGGGGATCGCCGCCTCTGTGATTGCATATGTCGCCCTCGGGGGTGATCCGGTGATCCCGCAGCCTGAGATCGCCTTCGTCGACCTCGAGGAGCGACCAAACGTCGAGTTCTCGATCATCCGAGGCGGTTTGTTGCGATAGCCCACCAGGCTTCCCACGCGAACGGAAACCTCCTAGCCTCTCCCTTCCATGCACTCACGTCTTTGCAACGGCTTCCGATCAGGGCTACCGGTGTTAGCCCAGTTCGGACGGATCGTGTCGATGGCCATCATGGCGGTCATCGGCATGGTGAGTGCCCAGATCGCGCCGGTCGCAATCAGCAAGTCTCCTGGGGTTCAAGTCCAGATTCCTCAGGTGCCGACCCTGCAGTCGATCCATACGGCATCGATTTCGCAGGACATCACTGCGACGCGTGTGCGGCGTTTCCTGGCCGAGGATGGGAGTGTGGTGGCCGTTCGAGAGCTGTTCGAGACCAATGGGGTGCTGCCGATCCCGAGCAGGGACGTGGCATTCCTTGGTGTAGAGGGTGAGCCAAGTGGCTCCACGCTCTGGCAAAAGTGGGCGCAGACATACCAGCGCTTCGAAGTGTTGCTTGCGAATAGCGGCGTCTTCTGCATTCGCGATCTCGGTCGCGCGCAGCAGAACTACACCCTCCACGATTTCGGGGCTGTGGTGCGGGCGGGGCGGGCAGCTCGACGCCTCGTCGTGTTCCCGAATGTGTTCGATCGTGCATTCTGGGTCGTGGACGTAGACAGCCAGACGAATGCGCTGCTCTACTCGGCGGAGTTCGACAGCCAGTTGCGACTTCTTTCAGAGGTGGAAGTCGTCAGCTTCCAGCCGTCGGCGCGGCTCTTGCCATTACAGGCTGGTTCGTTCTATGTCGATTTCGCCAGTGCCTGCCCGAACATGGTCAATCAGGTTGGCTTGATCAATCCTGACATCACTCTGGCGACGTCGTATGCAATGGATTCGGTCGAGATCCGCGATGATGCCCTGAGTGGCTTGCAGGCCATGGTGGCCAGCTATTCAGATGGGGTGGACCAGATCCTCGTCGTTCAGATGCCAGGGACTTCCGACTGGCTTGCTGGCTTGCCTGGAACCTCCAAGGGGGGGCAGGCTATGGGGCGCCGGTATCGCGATCCGACCATGAGTGTCCACATGTTCTGGGAAGGTGGCGTGACGTTCCATGTTGCCGGGGGCGGCGCGCAGGTGTGCCTCGAGCCCCTGGCGAAGCGAATCTACCTGCAGGCGCTCAACACCCCCTGATGGGTCGCAAGGACGCGACGGGTCCTGGTGTCGAGCCTTCGGTGTCCGGATTTCGCGACGATCCACGTGTCTTGGATTGCGGGAGTCCTGGGAATGAGCGCTGGGATGGGGGCTGTGGATATCCGCGACAGTTGGTACCTCCGATGCTCCTTGCACAGCATTCCCGCAAGAGGCAACTCGGATGGATGCTGACAAGAACGACACTCCCAAGCCCCCGGAAGCCCTCAGCTCGGTCGAGTACCGCGCCAGGCTGACCACCAAGCTGAACTGCCTGATCGCTGTGCTCGAGGTCGCGATCTCGAAGATCACCAAGAGCATGGATGTGCCCGGCGCCAACGAAGAGAGGCTTGGTCGCATCAAGAACAACCTGGAGAACACGCTTTCGATCTGCCATCGGGCCCGCCAGACGTTGGACAAGACCGCCAACGGACGGGTGGCCGCGCAAGTGGAAGCGGGTCGGGCAAGCATGAGTGCGCGCGACTACGTCGAGCTCTCGAGCATCGAGGAGTACCGCAAGTTCAAGAAGATGCAGCCGATCACGAAGGTCGAGGCGCAGACGATCAACTTTGAAGAACTTGCGCGGCGGCTCTCCGAAGGGTGACCGCGCCAAGCCATCGATGGGGTCGACGCCTCGATGGCCCCTGGCGTCGATGCTCAGGAGCGTGACGTTGCCGGGGTGGCTCGACCGGTCTTCACTGCCGTGAGGGAAAATGCCGATCGTGGTCCCGGAGAAGGCATGACCACGGCACTGATCAGCAAGCAGAGACTCCAGACCGGAAAGGCTCGCGTCGCTTGGATTTCGCGCCAAGCGGGAGCACTGGCACGGACCTTCGATCGACGTGACGACGAACTGGTCGATTGTCAGGACTGGAAAGCCCTGGCGTTGGAGAACTCGGACCGTGGGTTCGATCTGGTCCTCTGCGATGAGGAGGCGGCCCGGTCGATGCCGGCAGACGTGGATGCGACGGCGTTCATCGTCGCGGATGGTGTCGCGCAAGCCGCGCCAGTCCCGGTCATCCAGCGCTCCAGCCTCGAAGGCGCCCTGGATGCGCTCTTGGCGTTGTCCATCGAGGCTTCGGGTGCGAATCGTCAGTGTGCAGAAATGCAGCAACTGGTGTCCGGCATCCGCACTGGCGATGCCGTGATCGGAAACACCCCGATCATGCGCCGTTTGCAGGGCGCGATCCGCAGGGCTGCAGACTGCGACGTGACCGTGCTGCTCGAGGGGGCACCGGGATCGGGAAAGTCCCTTGTGGCGCGAGTGATCCACTGCAAGAGCCGGCGGGCCGGGAAGACTCTCGTGACGATGGCTGGCGGAACAGTCACCGCAGAATCACTGGCGAAGTCGATGGAGGCGGCGAGCGGGTCCACTCTCATCATCGAGGATGTCGATCGGATGCCGGCCGCTGCCCAGGCTCTGCTGGTGCGCAACATGAAGGAGCGTTCGGCGCAGACTCAGGTGGCGAGGCTGATCTTCACCACCTCGGCGCACCTTCCTGAGCTGGTTGCGCGCGGTGCCTTCCGCGAGGACCTCTACTACCGCATGCACGCTTTCCCGATTATCGTCCCGGCGCTGCGTGAGCGGATGGAGGATGTTCCGAGCATCGCCAAGACCTTGTTGGAATCGGGTTTGACCGGCAATGCTCGTGCGGCCTGCGGGTTCACGCCTTCTGCGCTCATCTTGCTGGAGAGCATGCAGTGGCCGGGCAACATCGCGCAGCTCGAGGCGGTCATCCGGCGGGCCTATGTGGCGGCTGCCGGTGGCGTCATCGATCGCGAGCACTTGCTCACTGCACCTCCGGAGAATGCGGTTGCTACAGAGCAGCAGCCGAGCCCCGCTCGGGGGATCGAAGGCGAGGATTCGATCCGCCCATTCGAGGAGGAGGAGAAGTTGCTGCTTTCGCGAGCCCTGCGGGCCACCAAGGGCAATGTCCGGCGCGCGGCCCAGCTTCTCAACATCGGTCGGGCCACCCTCTATCGGAAGATCCAGCAGTACCAGCTGCGGTTGCAGTGATTCCCTGCCGTGGGTGGCGACCCGGTGGTGGGGTCGTATCTTGACCCGATGGTCGAGATCCAGGTCCTTTACCGCGACAACGGTCTGCTGATCGTCGACAAGCCGGCGGGGATTCTCGTGGTTCCAGCGCCCGGCCGCCGTGGCGAGACCCTGGCGGACGTGCTCTCGCACCAGGTCGGGAGTCAGGTGATGCCCGTCCACCGCCTCGATGAAGACACCACCGGGGCGATCGTCTTTGCATTGGACGACGCGGTTCGCGTGCAGCTCGAGCAGATGTTCCGCGAGCACTCCATCGAACGGGAGTATCTGGCGCTACTGGCCGCGGCCCCGAGCCCGCCGGCTGGGCGGATCGAGTCGAGCCTCGCCGAAGGCGCTGACGGTATCGTGCGAGTGGTCACCCGTGGTGGGCAGCGGGCAGTCACGCACTACCGCACCCTGGACAGACGAGGCCGTTGTTGTCTGGTCACCTGTCGCCTGGAGACCGGCCGTAGAAACCAGATCCGGGTCCACATGGCAGCAATGGGCTGCCCGATTGCCGGTGACAGAAAGTATGGCTTCCGTTCGCGGGCCGGGGAGACCTTCGTTCGCCCCATGCTGCATTCATGGCGCCTCGATTTCGTTCACCCGACTTCGCGGGCTCGCGTCGTGGTCGAGGTTCCCGCGCCCGAACCTGAACTCCAACCGTGACGCTGACCTGGCGTGCAAGTCCGGCTTCGAATCGAAGCTCGGCAGAAGGACCTGTTTTCGGGGCATGGCAAGGCGTCGACGCTTCCCTAGAATGAACGAGCGTGCGCGTTCCGATCCAGTTGTCTGAAGAGTCGCTGTTCGGCTTCTTCACCAGTACGCGACTCCCGGTCGTTTCGAGCCTTTCGGCGGTCATTCGGTGGTTGTCCCTGGGTCTGGCCATCGCCTGCTCGATGTTCGGTGTCGGCTGTCTGTTGCTCGTCGAGGGTGGCTTCTGGTCGGCGCACGTGCCTTGGTCCGGCGCATTGCCAGCTTTGTCGGCGGCTCCGCTGTTCCTCGCCGCCTGGTTCGGATGGCGCCGGCATCATTTGCAGCGGGCCGCCCTGTTCATGTTCATGGCGCTGTTTGCGCTGACCATCCTGGCCAATTGGCCTCGCGGTGTGTTCAGCCCAGCGTGGTACCTGCACCCGGTCCTGGCGCTGATTGCGACCATCAGCCTGGGGGTTCTGCCGGGACTGACGCTCACGTTGGTTGCCACGACTTCGTTGCTTGCGGCGGCCGGCTTTGCTTCGACTGGCCAACTCGACGAGGCGCTCGCTGGCAACTGGGACCGCGAACGTTGGGTGCACTCAACTTCGCTGGCCGCGGTGACCTTGGCCTCGGCGCTCGCTGGAGCCATCGTGAATCGGCTGATCTTCATGGCCCTGCTGACCGCAGAAGCGCAGCGTCGCAAGAACTTCGAGTCGAGCCGAGCCCTCAGGCATCGCGAGAAACTGCTGCGTCATGCGTTGCGCGTGGAAACCGTCGGTGACCTTGCCGGCATGGTCTGCCACCAATTGCGCAACACATTCCAAGTGCTGATGGGCCAGGTGACCCTCTGCAGCATTGGCACCGACGAAGAACGGGTTCGGCGGCTCGCGATGATCGAGACGACCCTGGACCAAGCCCGGCCGTTGTTGGATCAGTTGATGCGATTGGCGCATCCCGGCGAGGAGTCGAGCGTCCTCTGCGATGTCGCGAACGTGCTCCGACAGTTTCGTGAACACGCTCGGCTGGTCCTTCCCGGCTCGATCCAGATCACGTGCGAGTCACCGGAGACCCTGCCTCGTGTGCAGATCGATCCGCACGGATTGGTGCACGCCCTCTGGAACCTGGTCATCAACGCAAGGCAGGCGATCCAAGGCAGCGGCGCGATCACCGTCCGCGGAGGCAGCGATCCGCATCAGGTCTGGATCGAAGTCGCCGACACCGGCTCTGGCATGACCAGGGAGGTGCAGCAGCGCATCTTCGACCCCTACTTCACCACCAAGGCCCCAGGGCAGGGAACCGGCCTCGGACTCACCGCGGTCGCCCGCTTCGTCCGGGCGAGCAACGGGCTCGTTCAGGTCGAGAGCGAGGTGGGTAAAGGGACCACCTTCAGGCTCAGGTTCCCGCTGGCCTCGGAAGGGCGAGTTCAGCAGACGGCCTGAGCTGAGTGGCGCTTCACTTCGCCGGCTTCTGGATGGCCACACCGGAGGCCATGAAGTGGTACAGCTTGCGGCCCTCGGTCACCTTGGCTGCTTCCTCGTTCTTGCCGGCGTCCTCGAGGTAGTGCTTGGTCTCCTCGACGGTCTCCTGCTTCATCGTGAGGGTGCCTTCGATGACGGCGTTGCGCCCAGTGGCGTCCTTCGGCACGAAGAACGCGTAGTCCTTGAACTTCACGAACACCGGCGACTTCCCGGCTCCCAGGGTCATCCAGCAGCCCTTGGTCTGGCAGACACCGGTGATCGATCCCGACAAGCAGACCGTCTTGCCAGTGAAGTCGTTCGGCTGTGCTACGGCGGCAGCGACGTCCACGGCGGGGGTGCTGGCGCTGATGCCGGTCCCGAAGTGCTCATAGGACGCCGCGTCGAACTTGGTGTCCGTGCTGGAGGCGCCGGGCGCGGCAGCGGCAACGGTCGAGGCCGCTGCGTCTGCTGCGGCTGGCTTGCCGGCGCAGCCGACAAGGAGGAGGGGGAGAACGAACGTGGCGGTGAGGAATCGCATCGTGGTCAACGGATGAAGGTAGCTTCCCGGCTCGCCGAAGCGACCACGTAGTGGGGCGCAGACGGCGGCCGCAGGGGGGTGCTCAAATCGAGAACGAGCGTCCAAGTCGACGCCCGATCACGCCTGCGAGGATGGATCGGAGCTCGCCGCGCCCTTTGGTGTCCATCCACTGGCCCGAAGGTTCTGGATGGAAGTGCCATGCGGAAGCCCCCTCTGCCATCCAGATCTGGCGCGCGGCGGATTGGCGATTCAGGACGCACGTGCGACCGTCCGCAAACGCGATCTTCAGGACCCCCGAGGCGAGATCCGCCTCCAGCTCATCGGGATCGAATGCGTCCAGTCGCAATTGCAAGGACCGGAGGCACTCGTCGGCTTGGCTCTGAAACGTGTGCTCAGACTCGGTCATGGCGACTCTTGGTTCGGTCTGCGGTGTTGCGGCGGGAGAAAGCTAGCGAGCCAGAAAGTGGGGGGTTGAAAAAAAGAGTGGCCGG
>CAMAUH010000039.1 GCA_945861365.1 Candidatus Kuenenia stuttgartensis | reverse complement strand
AACCCGACCGCGTTCACCTACACCGCGGCCGGCACGTACACGGCGCGGCTCGTCGTCACCAAGGAAAGCCGCACCGCCTCGCAGACCGCGACCATCATCGCCGTAGCGGCACCCACGGCGAGCTTCACGACCTCGGCGACCACCGGCCTCACCACCACGACATTCCAGTTCACGGACACGTCGACGCAATCGCCGACCAGCTGGCAGTGGGACTTCGACAACAACGGTTCGGTCGACTCGACCCTGCGGAACCCGACCAACGTCTACTCCTCACCCGGCACCTACTCGGTGCGACTGACCGTGACGAACGAGGCGGGCTCTGCCACCACGACGCAGAGCAACCTGATCCAGGTGTTCTTGCCCGTCAGCGCCAGCTTCAACGCATCGACCACGTCGGGCGCGGCTCCTCTGACGGTGAACTTCACCAACACGTCGACCGGCGCCACGAGCTTCTCGTGGGACTTCGGCGACGGCACGGCGCTGTCGACGGCGACCAACCCCACCAAGGTCTTCAACTCCGGTGGCACGTTCTCGGTGGTGCTCACCGCGACTGGCCCGGGCGGCGTCAGCACGTCGGCACCGACGTCGATCACGGTCACCAGCTCGGCGAGCTTCACCGTCTCGACCTCCTCCGGCGCGGCACCGCTGACGGTGAACTTCACCAACACGTCGACCGGTGGCGGCGGCAACACCTATGTCTGGGACTTCGGCGATGGCTCCGGGACGGTCACCACGACGAACGCGTCGCACTCGTACACGACGGGCGGCGTCTTCACGGCGACGCTGACCGTGAACGGTTCGAGCAGCGCACAGCAGGCGATCACGGTGTCCTTCACGCCGAGCTTCACGATCACCGGTTCGGGAGTGAACGCCACACCTGCTGCCTATGAGGCGAACTCGGTGACGTTCACGGCGTCGTCTACCGGCAATCCGACGAGCTTCACTTGGGCCATCTCGTCGACGGCAGGGCAATTCAGTTCGCCGGACACGGCCATCAACGCCGGCACGCTGACGCTCGCCAATTCCTCCACGGCCAGTCGCAACTTCGCCAACACGACCACGACCCAGCGCGCCTTCACCATCACGCTGACCGTCAGCCGCGGCGGCGTCAGTTCGCAGACCTCACGGACTTTGACGATCGTCAGCGACACGGAATCGGCGTCGCTGACCTCGGTCGCCGACTGCACGATCTATCAGGAGGCCACGAACAACAGCAATGGCATCGGCACGGGCATCTTCGTCGGCCGCACGTTGGGCAGCCTCACGCAGGCGGGTGCCGGTCCGGCGGCGTTGTCGCGGCGCGGACTGCTGCTCTTCAGTGTGAGTTCGATCCCGTCGGGTTCGACCGTGTCGGCGGCCACTGTCGACCTGTCGGTATCGCAAGCCATCGACACCGGGGCGCGCACGATCAGCTTCTTCCGCCTGATCAACAGCTGGACCGAAGGTTCTGCCAACGGCACCGGGCAAGGTGCCACGGCAGCCGGCGGCGGCGCCACTTGGGCGAACCGCACGACACCGTCGACCGCCTGGGGTACAGGCGGCGGCCTGTCGGGCACCGACTTCGCCAGCTCCGCGACCGCGACGATCAGCTTCGCGGCGGGCCTCACGGCCAGTGCCACCAGCGGCTCGCTGGCCGGCGACGTGCAGCTCTGGGTCAACGGCACCGCCAACAACGGCTGGATGCTGATCGGCAGCGAAGGAGCGCTGTCGACGGTGAAGCGCATCCTGGCACGCGAGGCCGGAGCCGGTGCGCCCGTGCTCAGCGTCACCTTCACCCGCCCGCTGCCCTGATCCGGAATCTTCGACCGGGTCGCCCGCAGCGGCGGCCCTCATGGACATGCGCTACCCAGCCCTGCTGTTCCTGTTCACTGCCGCCTGCAGCATCCCTGGCCACACCGCCAGCAAGGTCGTCGAGTTCTCGGTGCCAGCGGGCACGCTGCAGCGCCTCGACTGCGAGACCCACAACGGCGGCATCACGATCACCGGCAGTCCCACCGCGGACAGCGTGACCGTGCGCGCCGAGATGTCGGTACGGGGTTACTCGCAGGAGGAAGCGGACGCCAACCTGCACCTGCTCGAGGTCGGCAACGAGACCGTCGATGGCAAGCTGCGGCTGTACGGCAAGTTCCCGCGCGCAGAGCTGAGCAACCGCTCGCCGAGCTTCGCGTTCACGATGACGATCCCGACGCGCCTCGAGGTCACGCTGCTGTCGCACAACGGCGACCTGCACGTCACCGACCTCGCCGGCGCGCTGAAGTCGACCACCCACAACGGCGACATCGGGCTGAAGGGCCAGAGCCCGAAGGTCGCGCTCGAGACCCACAACGGCAGCGTCGTCGCGGACTTCGCGGGCACCGGCAGCCTCGACGGCGACGTGACCACGCACAACGGCAACGTCACGCTCGGCTTCCCCGGAGCGGTCGATGCCACCGTCACTGCGTCGACGCACAACGGCAGCCTGTCCGGCGGAGCCAAGCTCGCCGACGCCAAGGTGTCGCGCCGCCAGTTGACCGGCCGGATCGGTGCTGGCACCGGCAAGCTGACGATCACGACGCACAACGGCAACGTCACCGTCCGCTGAGTTCGGCCACGAATCGACGATTGGAGCCGGAACGGCATCGGCGGCGCGGGCGCAGCTCGCTATCCTCTTCGCCCCGATGATCACGCTGACCGGTATCAACAAGCGTCACGGCAACCAGATCCTGTTCGTCGACGCCTCGCTGCAGCTCAACCCTGGCGAGAAGGTCGGCCTGACCGGACCCAACGGTGCTGGCAAGTCGACGGTGTTCCGCCTGATCGTCGGCGACGAGAAGCCCGACGACGGCGAAGTAGCACTGCCGCGCCGCCTGACGATCGGCTACTTCCGCCAGGACATGGGCGAGATGTCGGGCCGCTCCGTCATCGACGAAGCGATCGCCGGCAGCGGCAAGGTCGGGGAACTGCACCACGAGCTGGAGAAGCTCAACCACGACATGGCCGACCCGGACAAGGCCGACGACATGGACCGCATCCTGGCCCGCTTCGGCGAAGTGCAGGAGCAGTACCAGGCGCTCGGCGGCTACGAGCTCGAGGCTCGCGCCAAGGAAGTGATGCACGGCCTCGGCTTCAACGAGAGCCAGATCGAAGGCGACGTCGGCGCGCTGTCCGGCGGTTGGAAGATGCGCGTCGGCATGGCGAAGGTGCTGCTCGGCAACAGCGACGTGCTGCTGCTCGACGAGCCGACCAACCACCTCGACATCGAGTCGATCCTGTGGCTCGAGCAGTTCCTGAAGCAGACCAAGGCCGCGGTGCTGATGACGTGCCACGACCGCGACTTCATGAACCGGATCGTCGACCGGATCGTCGACATCGATAGCGGCTCCTTCAATTCGTACACCGGCGACTACGACTACATGGAGCGCGAGCAGAAGGTGCGCGCGCTCCAGCTCGAAGCGCAGTTCGAACGGCAGCAGGCGATGATCGCCAAGATGCAGCGCTTCATCGACCGCTTCGGCACGCACGTGGCGAAGGCGGCACAGGCGCAGAGCAAGGCGAAGAAGATCGAGAAGATCGAGAAGATCGAGCTGCCGAAGAAGCGCGAGGTTGTGCCATTCGCGTGCAAGAAGCCGCCGCGTTCGGGCGACGACGTCGTCAAGCTGTTCGGCGTCAAGAAGGCCTACGGCGAGCGCGCGATCTACAAGAGCCTCGACTTCGAGATCAAACGCGGTGAGCGCTGGTGCGTGATGGGCCAGAACGGCTCCGGCAAGACCACGCTGCTGAAGATGGTAGCCGGCCACCTGCAGCCCGATGGCGGCCAGCTGAAGCTCGGCAGCGTCAAAATGGGCTACTTCGCGCAGCAGGCGCTCGACCTGCTCGACCCCGAGCTGACCGTCTACGAACAGGTCGATCGCAACTTCCCGCTCGAGACGACGGGCAGCAAGCGCACGCTGCTCGGCGGCTTCCAGTTCTCCGGCGACGAACAGGACAAGCTGATCAAGTTCCTCAGCGGTGGCGAGAAGTCGCGGCTGGTGCTCGCGCTGATGCTCTACGACCCGCCGAACTTCCTGGTGCTCGACGAGCCGACCAACCACCTCGACCTGCTGACCAAGGAGATGCTGGTCCAGACGCTGCGGGACTTCGAGGGCACGATGCTGTTCGTGTCCCACGACCGCGTGTTCTTGCGCGGCCTCGCGACGCGCGTGCTCGACGTCAGCGAGTGCGCGACGGGCAAGGCGGCGAAGGCGTATCCGGGCAGCTACATCGAGTGGGTCGAGAAGACCGGCATGGAAGCACCCGGCGTGCACCGCTGAACGGAGCCGCCCGCGCGGCGCGCTACGGGATCCAACCCGGCAGCGCCGCGGCCTGCTGCAACCAGCCCGCCATCACCGCATCGTCGCGCGCGTCCACCTCGCGGATGTCGATGGAGCGCACCTCCGGGCTCTTGCTGGCGACCGGCGGCAGCGGCTGCAGTGAAGCACCGCGGAAGAAGGTCAGCTTGACGTGCCGCGTGAACACGTGGATGGCCAGGAACCAGCCGCGCCCGTCGATGCCGTAGAACGGCGAGTTCCACTTCACCGCCTTGCGCACCGCCGGCACGTGCTGTGCGACGAGCGCGTCGGCCCAGCGCACGACCTCACGCTTCCAGCCCGACAGCGCCGCGATGTAAGCCTGCACCGGCGCATCGCCGTCGGCCTTCGCGATCTGCGGGTTACCGCCGGTCAACAGCTTCACCGGCCTATCGGCCTTCGACTTCGCTGGCTGCTTCAGCTTCGACGACTTGGCGGGAGTGGCCGGCCTGCTTGGTTTGCCAACGCGGGTGGCGCGCTTCGCCGCAGGCTTCGACTTGCTTCGCCTGGTCGCGGGATCCGAGGGCTTGTTCATCGCGTTTCGAGGAGCTGCGAGGCACGAGCGGACCGCTCAAGCCATCGCGGCAGGCGACGAAATGTAGCGCGCAACGAGCAGGGTGCCGACCGGGCCCCTCCTGCGCGTGCGGTATGGTCAGGTTTCGCTGTCGACCAGGGCGACGGCTGAAGGATCTCCATGCACCACCGTCGCCACTCGGTTCCGCTCTCGCTGCTCTGTGTGCTGTCCTCGCTGGCCGCACAGACCGCCCCGGCCTTCGCCGAGGGCACGCTGGCCGAGGTCCGTGCGCGCGCGCAGGCAGCCGGCAAGCCGCTCGTGATCGACTTCTCGCACGACGCGATCGAACCCTGCCGGCGCCTGCTGCAGACGACCTGGACGGACCCCACCTTGTGGAAGTGGCTGCCGGAGTATGCGCTGGTCGTGCGGATCGATCCCGAACGCGAGGCCGCCGTCGCAGCGCCGTTCGCCCTGGCCGCCTACCCGACGTTCGTCGTGATCGGCAAGGACGGCGCCGAGCTCGGCCGCCACGTCGGCTACCTCGATGCGACCGCCCTGCGCGCCCGGCTCGCCGATCTGGTGCAGGCCTACCCGACCGACCACCGCGAACGCACCAAGCTCGCCGACGGCCTGCGCAAGAAGGGCCAGCAAGCCGAGGCGCTGGAGCACTACCTGTGGATCTGGGACCACGGCGCCGAACACAACGAGGGCTTCGTCGGAGTGCGCGGCAGCTTCTTCCTGCGCAACCTGGCGAACTTCGCGAAGACCTATGAGCCCGCGAAGGCCGCGCTGGAGCAACGCCGCGACGCGCTCGAGCAACGCATCCTGAACGATCAGCCGCGCTTCGATCTGGTGCAGGATCTGGTGAATCTCGACAAGGCGCTCGGCCGCCCCGAGCGCCTGCTGGTGTTGCTCGACCGGGTGCCGCAAGAGAAGTGGCAGGGGGAACGCATCGCGCACGACGTGCTGACCGAGGCGGTGCTGGATCCGCTCGTCGCGCAGCAGCGGTACGACGACGTGCGCCGTCTGCGTCCGGATCCGCTCAAAGCCCTCGAGGATGGCCTGCGCATGCCGTTTCCCGGCGGCATGCCGGAATCCGTGCGCAAGCAGATGACGGCGCGCACCGTCAAGCAGTACGCGGGCTACCTCGAGGCCTACTTCAGTGGCCGCGACGACAAGATCACCGCACCACTCGTCGAGCGCCTGCTCGAACTGGACGGCAGCGTCTCCACCTGGATCGTGGTGCTGAAGGCCGCCGAACGCGCCGGCAACGACGTCGCCTGCCACGACCATGCCGTGCGGGCGCTGCAAGAGCTGCCCGAGAAGGACCACGACCGCGTGCGCGCGTTCCTGAAGCGCAAGTGACGCGGTCGGGCACAGCACCGCTGCATGGGCAACCCGAGCGTCGCACGAGTCGGCGATGCGGTGCCCACCGCGAGCAAGCACCTGCTCGGGCCGTCCGGTAGAACGTTCGCCGTGTTCTGGCTGTCGATCGCCCTCTGCGCGCTGTGGCTGCTGCTGACGCTGCACGACCTGCACGCGGTGCGGCACCTGCCCGAACTGCCGCCGCTGCGCCCGGACGCGCCGGAGCCCGACGTCACCATCGTGATGGCGGTGCGCGACGACGTGCAGCACGTCGCCGATTCCGTCGAACGCCTGCTCGCGCAGCAACACGTGCGCATGCAGCTCGTCGTCGTCAACGACCGCAGCCAGGACGGCACCGGCATGGTGCTGGACAGCCTCGCGCGCCGCTTCCCGCGCCTGCGCATCGTCACCGTCGACGAGTTGCCGCCGGACTGGCTCGGCAAGAGCCACGCGCTGCATCAGGCGACCGCGGGCATCAGCACGCGCTGGCTGCTGTTCACCGATGGCGACGCGCACCTGTCGCCCGACGCGCTGGCCCGCGCGATCGACGCCGCCGAACAGGCGAACGCCCAGCACGTGTCGCTGCTGCCGACCCACCGCGACACCACGTTCCTCGGCCGCGCTGGCCTGCTCGCGTTCCAGCTCGTCGTGCAGCGCCGTGTCGCCGAAGTGAATGCGCAGAAGCAGCGCGGCTTCGTCGGCACCGGCGCGTTCAACCTCGTGCGCACCGAGGCCTACCGCGCCATCGGCGGCCACCTGCCGCTGCGGCTCGAGGTCGTCGACGACGTGTGGCTCGGCTTCCTGCTGCATCGCCACGGCTTCCGGTCGCGGGTCTGGTTCGCGCCGCGCGACTTCGCGATCGACTGGGGCGCCACGCCGCGCGCGCTGGTGCGCGTCGTCGAGAAGAACATGTTCGCGGTGCTGCGCTACCGTACGTGGCTGGCGGCCCTCGCCGTCACCGCCGCGTTCGCGCTGGTGCTCGGCAGTCTCGCGGCACCGTGGTACGCGGGCGCGATCGGCTGGTGGCCAGCTGCGAGCTATCTGGCGACCGGCATCCCGGGTGCGCTGCTCGCGCGACGCATGCAATGGAACCCGCTCGCGGGGCTGCTCGTGCCGCTGTCGCGGCTGCTGCTGCCGATCGCGCTGCTGAACTCGACGTGGGTCACGCTGTGGCAAGGCGGCGTGCGCTGGCGCGGCACGTTCTATCCGTTGGCGCAGCTGCGGCGCGGCCAGGTGCGCTGACCGGGCGCGCGCGGCGGTTCACTGCACCTGCGTCGTGCGCGTCGGATCGGGTTGGATCGGGATCGTGCGCACGACCTCGTCGCCGCGCAGCAGCAGCAGGCTGGCCGCCGATTCGCCGACGAAGAACGTGCCACTGCGGCCGTCGTGCAGTGGCACGCTGGCGAGGAACGACATCGCGTTCACGTTCGCGAGCACGAGCATCGCCGGCTTCCCATCGGCATCCTCGCAACGCACCCGGTCGGCCTGCCGCGCATCGGCCAGCTGCACCTCCACCGCGCAGCGCAGGTCGGCGACCAGCGCCATCGGACGACCCGCGGTGATCGCGCTCGCCTGGATCGGCTTCGGCATGATGCGATCGCCTTCGAGGTGCAGGTAGGTGTCGCGGCGGCCGACGTCGCGCAGCACGAAGGCGCCGTCGGCATCGGTCGTCGTGGCGCGGCCGTCGCGCAGGAACACCCAGCGGAAGCTGCCGCCGGCGATCGGTCCCTCGGCGACGAACGGCACGAACTTCTGCTGCACGCGCACGCCTTCGATCGGCGCGCCGTGCCGCGAACGCACGTGCCCACGCAGCTGTGCGGCGATCTCGTCGGTGGCGAGCACCAGTTTCACCTGATCGCCGGCGCGCACATCGACGGCGATCGCGAAGCAACCGGACACCGCATCGAAGGCCCGCACCTGGTAGCTGCGCGGCAGCAGGCCCTCGAGCGTGAAGCGCCCCGCGGCGTCGGTGGTGACGAAGTGCCACGTCGCCGTCGGCTGCACTTCATGGCCCCACGTCGTGCGCTGGCTCTGCGCGGACAGCGGGGCGTCGACCAGTGCGGGATCGAGCGACGGCTCCGGCTGCGAGCGGCTCCAGGTCGGCGAGCCGGCCAGGAACGGCTCGAGGTTCACGATGCGGCAGCCATCGGCCCCGAACGGGGATGGATCGGCCAGCCACACTTCGGCGCCATCGACCGGCGCGCCATCGGGCGCGACGACGCGCCCCACCAGCGAGCCGGTCGGTGGCCCGAGCTGCAGCACCAGCGGCGCCGGCCACGAACCGCTGCTCGCCGCCCCGGTCGAAGGCATGGGCACGCGCGCCGGGACGAGGCCCGGCAGGGCCGCGACGAGGTCGGTCGGTGCGCCAGCGCGGTCGAGCGGCAACGCGAACTCGCCGCGTGCATCGGTCGTGCACGACGTGATCCCCATCGCGACGCGGGCGCCCGCAGCGGCACCACCGTCCGCGCGCACGACACGGCCACGCAGCAGTTCGCCGCGGTACTCGCTGCCACCGAGCACCAACCGCACGTCGCGCCGACTGCGGGTCGGCGCCGGTGCACGCACCTGACCGCGACCGGCGACCGTCGCGCGCAGCCACGCACCGTCGACGCTCGGCACGGCAGCGAGCCGGAACGCACCATCCGACGCGACCGCGGTCTGCCAATGGCTCGCCAGCGTGCGGTCGAGTCGCATCGACAGCCGCGCGAGCAGGTCGTCCGGCAGCTCGAGTTCGACCTGCCCTTCGCCGACCGGCTGCCCGTGCTCGTCGACCAGCCAGCCGGCCACTTCGATCGCCGGCGCCACCACCACGACCGGCTGCACCGCCGCCGTGTGCGTCCATTGGCCGAGCAGCACCGTCGCATGCTCGTTGCCGAGCGTCGCCAGCAACGCCGCCTCGGCAGCCAGTTCGCCCTGAAAGCGCCCCGCGGCGTCCGTAGTGCCCAGGCGGACCGTGCGACGAACGCGCTCGACCTCGGCCCGGGTCTCGCCCGGCATCGCCGCGACGACGAGGTTCGGCATCGCCTTGCCCTGCAGATCGCAGACGAGCCCGCTCACCCGATGCGTGGCGGCCACCTTCGGCTGCTCAGCGTCGACGACAGGTTGTCGCTCGGCAGGCGCCACGTCGGCGGCGGCGGCCGATTCGCTCGCGGCGACCACGCGCGGCGCGACGACTGCCGGCGCGAGGGTGCCGGGATCCGCGGAGGTGCGCGAACCCCACCACGCAGCTCCGACGCCGACCACGACGACGATGGCGGCGAGCACCGCGGGCTTCGACGCCAGCGGCGCACCGCGACCGGCCATCGGGCGCACCGCCGGCCATGCGAACGGCGCGAACGCCGCCAGCCACGCCGAGCGCGCGCCGTAGTCCCGATCGAGCCGTTCGCGCAGCTGCTGCAGCGCCCGCTGCAGGCGGCTGTGCACGGTGGCGACCGGCACGCGCTGGCGCTGCGCGATGCGACGCGGCGGCAGGCCATCGAAGAAGCGCAGCAGCACCGTCGTGCGGTACGGCTCCTCCAGCTGCATCACCGCCGCGACCAACCGTTGCTGCGACTCGACGCGCTGCAGAGTGCTCAGCGCGTCCGGTTCGCTGGGCAACTCCAGCGCCGCCAGCTGCCGGTGCTGCCGCGCACCGCGGCGACGTTCAGCCCGCACCAGGTTGCGCAGCACCTCGGTCAGCCACGCGCGCCACTGCAGCGGCGGCGCTGGCTGCCGCAGCGCGATCGCACAGGCGTCCTGCACCAGGTCCTCGGCCGCGTTCGCATCGCGGGCCAGGCGGCGCGCCAACGTGCGCAGCCAACCGAGGTCGGCGAGCAGGGCCTGGAACTCCTCGGTGCTCATGCTCTTCGCTCAGCGGATCGCGCACGCGAGGCCAGCGGAGCCCGCCAACGCGAGCGGCCCGACGGTCGCATCCGGCACGAACCACTGCGCGACCACTTCGATGCCGGCGAGGCTCGGCGACGCGGGGATCGGCAGCGGCTGGTCGGTCTCGCCGAAGACGTCGGTCGAGCGCAGCGCCAACACCGCAGGATCGACCAGCAGCTGGCAACCCGGCGCCCCCAGCGGTTGCAGGTCGTACGGCAGCGGCAAGCTGCCCGCGGCAGTCTGGCGGTCGGTGCCGACCGCGAGCACCGTGAACGACACCGGCACGCCGTTGCGCAGCCCGAGCGCGAACGCGCCGTTGCCCAGCGACGGCACGCTCGGCACCGACCACGTCACCGTGGCGCCGCGCGCGCAACCGGCGCCGAACGGCGTCGCCGAAGCCGCCGGCCACACCGCGACGCCGAAGTCGCGGATGCCGGTCGAGCTCGTGTAGAGCGGACCGCCGGGCACCAGCTCGCTCCACAGCTGCTGGCTGTCGGCCCAGACCAACGTGCCGAAGCGCGAGTAGCCGACCGCCACCAACGCACCGAGGCCCGTCGTCGTGGTGTTGAGCGTGGCGCCGTTCGCGACGCTGATGCGCTGCAGGTCGCCGGACTGCAGGCCGAGCGCCAGCTCGGTGCCGAACGGCGAGACCGCGATCGAGCGCACGCCGAAGTAGCTGCCGATGGTCCGCTGCGTGCCCGACACGAGGCTGTACTCGACGACCACCGACGCGCCGCCGCTGTCGCTCGCGACGTAGACGAACGGTTCGGCCACCGCGAGGTCGATCGCGCTCGGCAGCGTGAACAGCGGCGTTGCCGGCACGATCTGCGACGGCGGCACCTTCGCGTAGGACTCGACGAGGCCAGCGCGCAGCGTGAACACGCGCGTGCTGCCGACCTCGACGCGTTCCCCCGCGAGGCGCAGCCAGGAGCCCCACTGCGCCGACGCGATGCGGCCGAGCAAGCCAGTGGCGTAGCGCCAGGTGCCCGCCAGCGACGATGGGTTGGCCTGGAAGAAGAAGTGCGTCGAACCGGTCGGGTCGGTCGCGACGCTGACCGGCGGCGGCTGCAGGAACACCATCTGGCCCAGCGCGGTCGTCACGCCGCGCCCCAGCACGTCGACGAACTTGTAGTTGAGGCCGTTCGGCGTCGAGGTCTCGAGCACGACGATCGCGTCGGTCGGCACCTGCGCCGCGACGGTCGCACACAGCGAGCTGATGAGCAGCGCGGCACGCAGGGAGGTCCGGTGGTTCATGGCGATTCGGTGGCTGAGGGTGGAAGTCTAGTTGACGCGGAACGCGACGCCGGCGCTGGTGGCGAGTCCGAGCGGCTGCACGCCCGCGTCCAGCACCAGACACTGGGCCTGGTACTCGATGCCCAGCAGCTGCGGGCCGGCGGGGATCGGGATCGCCTGCGTCGCGCTGCCGAGGCCGTTGGTCACCAGAACCAACGGCACCAGCGGGTCCGTCAGCAGCGAACAGCCGCCGGCACCGAACGCTTGGAGATCGAACGGCAGTGGTGCCGTGAGCACGGACGACTGGTAGCGACTGCCGCCGAGGAACAGCGCCAGCGGTGCGGTGACCGGCGCGTTCTGGATCTGCAGCCCGAACTGCGCGTTGCCCGGCGTCGGCAGCCCCACCGCGTCCCAGCCGGCCTGGGCGGCGACGCCGCAGCCTTCGCCGAACTCGACGACCGAAGCGGTGGTGGCGATCGCCACGGCGAGGTCCTTGAAGCCATCGTTGCCGGTGAAGATCGGCGCGGTGGCGAGCTGGCTCCACACCGTGAAGCCCAAGCCGCCGCTGTCGAGCGCGAACACCAGATCGCTCTGCGCGGTGTATTCGAGCGCGCGCAGGAAGCCGAAGCCGGCGACAAAGCTGTTCGTGACGTTGCCGGTCGCGAGGTCCAGTTCGAGCACGAGGCCGCTGCCGGTGCCGACGGCGAGTTCGTTCGACGTCCGCGACTTGGCGAGGCAACGAACGTCGGGGTAGTTGCCGACGACGCGCTGCGCGCCGGTCAGCAGGCTGAACTCGACCAATGGCGCCGGCTGGGCCGGGTCGTTGCAGGCGACGTAGAGGAACGGCTCGGCGAGCGCGATGTCGATCGCGTTCGTGAGCTGCAGGAGCTGGAACGGCGCGCCGCCGACCTTCGGCGTCGCTTCGACGATGCCGCCGGCCCGCAGCGTGAAGACGCGCGAACTGCCGACCACCATCGCGGTGCCGCCCACCTGCGTGAACTGCTGCCCCGACGCCATGCCGGTCGTGCGCGCCATCGATCCGATCGGCGCGAGCTTGATGCCGGGATCGAAGCCGTTCGCGTCGTTGAGCAGGAACACCTGGTTGGCGTTGGCGGGGTCGACCGACAGCGCATTCATCTCGGCGAACAGCAGCGGACTGGTCTGCAGCGGCAACACGGTCGCGCCGCCGCCGGCCGGATCCGCGATCACGTAGCTGTCGAAGCCGAACGGATTCGGCGGGCCCTGCAGGATGATGACGGCGCCGGTCGGGACCTGTGCGAGCAGGCCCGGTGCCATCGACAGCAGCGGCAGGAGGCAGGCGGCGGGCAGCAGCAGACGCGGGAAAGGGATCATGGGTGGCGGCAGGTCGGAGGAACGGGGGCAGGCTGGCAGCGCACCGCCGGCCATCCTCCTTGTGCCCGCGCCGGCAGATCCGATGCAGACGCGGCGACATTTTCGCGCGGCAGGCGCCGCCGGATGCGCGCTACCCGAGGCCGAAGCCGAGCCGCCGCAGTTCGTCGACCAGCGCCTGCCGCGCGGCGACGTAGTCGCTGCCGCCGCCCCACATCGCGGCCATGCGTTCGCTCCAACCCTTGGTCTCGCTGACCGGGCGCCCCTGGTAGCCGCCGCGTTCGGCATTGGTGCGCTTGCTCCACACGCGCATGCCGGCATCGGCCCCATCGAGCACGGCGTCGATGCCGGCGGTGTCGTAGCGCTCGAGATGCAGCACGCCGGCCAGCGGCATGCGGCCGCGCGGGATCGGATCGTCGGCGGGCACGCCGATCGTCATGCCGAACACGACGTAGACGTGCTTGGGCAAACCCAGCAGCTCCGCCAACTGCACCGGGTGGTTGCGCGCCGCACCGATCATGCAGGCGCCGAGCCCCTCGGCTTCGGCCGCCAATTGCAGGTTCTGGCCCAGCAGCGCCGCATCGACGGTGGCCTGCAGGAACAGTTCGAAGCTCTGCGCCTGCAGCTCGCTGCCGTGGCGACCGCACGCGGCCGCGATCTTGTGCAGGTCGGCGCACACGGCCGCGAACACCGGCGCCTGCACGATGTGCGCCTGGCCCGCGCACAACCGTGCGCACTCGCCCTTCACGCGCGCATCGCGAACGGCCACGACGCTGTAGGCCTGGATGAAGCTCGACGTCGACGCATACCGCGCGGCATCGACGAGCCGTTCGAGCTGGCCTGCCGCCAACGCATCGGGCTTGTACGCGCGATGGCTGCGGTGGCGGAACATCTGGGCGACCGTGCTCCACGGCTCGCCGTGCAGCGCGCACACGGCGGCGCGATGGTCCTCGGGATGGTCGAGATCGGCGTGCACCCACGGATTGGCCGACGGCACGACGCGCACGCGGGCCGGATCCTTGCGCACGAGGTCGCGCAGCACGGCACCCGGTGCCGCGATCTCGGCGAACACGTTCCTCGCCATCGCCGCGGGATGGCCGGTCTTGCCGCGGAACAGCGGCAACGCGATGCCGCAGCCGGGCCGCTGCAGCGTGGCGAGCAGCGCCAGCACGGTCTCGGCCTCGACCAGCGCATGGTCGACGGGGAACACGACGACGGCGTCCGTGCCGGCCGGCAACGCGGCGTTCGCCGCGCGCAGGCTGTCGGCCATCTCGCCGCCGGGCGGCACGACGACGACGCGCGCCGCCAACGCAGCAGGCAGCGCCGCAGCGCCGTCGCGGCGCACGACCAGCACGTCGTCGACGCCCGCGGCACGGCACGTCGCGACCAACCGTTCGATCGCGGTCACGCCCGCGAGATCGAGCAGCGCCTTGTCGGCGCCCATGCGTTCGCCGCGACCGGCCGCCGGCACGATCGCGATGACGCGCACGTTCAGCCCTTCCGGATCTCGCTCAGCGTCAGCAGGCACTCGACGCGGTACTGCTTGCGGAACGCATCGGCATCCGGGTCCTCACGATCGGCGATCGCCATCACGACGACCGGCACGGCGCCGACCTCGACGACGGCATCGATCGCCTTCTGCGCCGAACCGCCGGTGGTCACGGTGTCCTCGAGGATCGCGACCTTCTCGCCCTTCTCCAGATCGCCTTCGATCTTGCTGCCGGTGCCGTGGCCCTTCGCTTCCTTGCGCACCAGGAACGCCTTCAGGTTCTGGCCGGTCTCGAAGCTCAGCGCCGCGACCGCGCTGGCGAGCGGATCGGCGCCGATGGTGAGGCCGCCGACGGCGGTGATCTCGGGGTGATTCTTCAGCTTCTCGAGGAGGAGCTTGGCGATCAGCCACAGGCCTTCGGGGTGCAGGCTGACCTTCTTGCCGTTGATGTAGAAGGTCGAGCGCTTGCCGGAGGCGAGCACGATGTCGATGCCGTCCTTGTAGGCGCGTTCGCGGACGAGCTGGAGGAGGCGGGCTTTGGCGCGGGTGGGTTCGAACTGGGTGGTCACCGACAAACGAATAGAGGCCAGCGCCGTGGATGCCAACAGCCAACCCGGCACCGCATGCACCACGTTCAGCCCCAGCCAGCGCACGCCATCAAAGGCCCGTGTGGCGATCTCTGTCGACGAGCTGGATGCGGCTCACACCATGGTGACGAGGTCGCCGCCGACTGGTGCCCAGGACGTCTCGGTGGCGCCGGGGATCCATCCAGGCCACCTCACGATCGCCGCCGCCGCGCGGATGGCACATATCCAGCCAGGTGCAGCCAAGCATCGCAGAGTGGGGAGAAGACGACGAAAGGCCATTCCCTGCCGTCGAAGTGGATGCCTGCATAGGAGGGTGGGCTGAACATCCATCGAGGCCTGGGGCCGCAAGCGACCGATCGCCCCATTGCGTCATTCTCTTCGTCATACGCATAGGCAGCAGTCGTCAGATCGAAGACGACGAGGAACGAGACCGGCCAGGCGAGCAGCAAGACCAGAAGGGTGATGAG
>CAMAUH010000038.1 GCA_945861365.1 Candidatus Kuenenia stuttgartensis | reverse complement strand
ACCATTTTGTTGGCGCCAACAAAATGGTCGGCTGTCGATGCGCAGCACCCCGCGGCTCCCTGGCTACGGGCGATGCCGCCGCCGGTCGTCATGCCGGCAGGTCCTTGGATCGCGAAGCCGCCCGCCGAGTCTTCGGCAGCTTCTTGGCTTCGTTCGCGAGCCGCCGCTCGACCTTGCGCACGTCTTCCGCGGCCGGCAGCTGCTCCGGCACGATGCCCCGTGCCCGCATTGCACCGCGCACCTGCCTGTTGTTCTCGACGTGCTCGCCGGAGATCGAGGCTTCGCTCGCCAGGTTGCGCTCCTTGGTGTTGTGGACCGTCATCTCGGCCGCGAAGTCCTTCGCCTTGATCGTCACCGTGGGCAAGAAGTCGGCGAGCGCACGGGCATCGGGCACGTCGAGCCGATCCTTCATCTGCTGCGTGGTCAGCCCACCGAACAGGGCGCGATCGCCCTTGCTGCGGATGCGAGCGAAGCTCTGCTCGTCGCCCACGCGTTCGAAGATGACGGCCGACAGCTCCTTCTCGCTCTGCACGAGACGCGCTCGCGCCCGCACGCGATCCGCCTCCAGCAACCGCACCTCGATCAGTTCCTGCTTCCGGGTCTGGACCGCGAAGTAGGTCTGCGCGAACGCGATGGCCTCCTTCCTGGGGTCGCCGTTCTGCGCCAGCAGGTAGCAGGCGTAGCGAGTGAGTGCGACGTCCTCGATGGCGCGTTCCGCACCCGAACCGAGCGTCACCATCTTCGTGACCCCACGAAAATGGTCGCCGAGCGCTTGGCCGGCCGAGGTGCAGGACTCCTTCGCCTTGTCGATCGCGACCAGGAAGTTGCGCCACTCGGAGTAGCCAAGCAGCGGTTGCAGCTCGCGCGCGAACCAGAACTCGATGTTCTGCTCGTGACGAACCAGGGCTTCGAACTGTGCCAACAGCGTTGCAATGCTCGCGGACCTCATGCGGTTCTCCTTTGCCCCCTTGGTGAGCAACTGGGGGCAAAGTCGGGCGGTTTTCCCGCGTTCGGGGGGACCATTTTGTTGGCGCCAACAAAATGGTCCAACGATCCTAAGTTGCTTCTCAGAATGCGTTTCTGCTGACTCAGCACTTCCTCGAGGGCATCTGGCACAACCGTTTTCGAGGCTCTGCTCGTTCGACGTCGGACGCCGACTTGGCGGTCAGCGCACCGGTGTCGCCACGCCATCACGACCGCGCAGCACGATCGCCGGGCCCCGGTACTCCCGCCGAACCTCGGCACCATCCCAACGCTGCGCATCGGGCTGCAGCGGATCGTGCACGGTGGCAGCACCGTTCGCGGTGACCAGGCAGAGCGCGTGGCCAAAGCCGGCGTTCGCGGCGACGACGACGAGGTCGCTGGCCAGCAGCGCCTCCGCCGGCAGGTCTTCGATCGACACGTCGATGGCGCGTCCGTCGAGAGCCACCACGAGCCCGCGATAGAGATCGAACAAGCGCGAGCCGCTGCTGCGCGTGAGGCACATCGCGGCCATGTCGCGCTCGCTGACGACGATGCCCAGATGCGACAGCGCTGCCGCACACGCAGCCGGCCCACAGGTGTAGTGGGTCGACTGGACGAGGTGATGATCGACACCGGGAACGCGCCCATCGCCGTGCACCTCGGGCCATGCCAGCCACGCGTGGCGATGCAGGCCGTGGCCGAGCACCGCGACGCCGAGCGCCAGCACGACGAGGCGGTTCCAACGCACCGGCAGGCGCGCGGCGGCGACACCGAAGAACACCACCGCGATGCCGTACAGCGCGAACCCTTGCACGAACGCGTACCCCGGCCACGGAAACAGCGTCCATTCCCACGCCGGCTTCGCGTCGAGCACGGCCTTGCCGCACACCAGCGCGAGCAGCAACGGCACGAGGACGTTCGCCGCCATGGCGCTGCGCCGCGACCACACGTAGGCGCCTGCTCCGGCGAGCAGGCTGGTCACGGCGATCGATGTCAGCAGCAGCATGGCCCGGCCTCATCGGCCGTAAGGCGGTGGCAGCTGTCGCGGCCCGGTTCAGTCTGGGCCGAGCCAACGCAAGCGACCGTTCTCGACCACGAACGCAACAGCAGCGCCAACCGCGTCCGCTACTTCGCCGCCGGCGCCGCGATCGAGCGATCTGGCAAGCCGCGCACGGGGCTGACCTCCCGATCGATCACCAGCAGCTGCAGCAGCGCCAGCGCCTCGCCCGCGGCACCCAGCATCAGATCGACGTTGTGCCCCGAACTGTCGGCCGCCACCGGCCCGCCGGGCACGCTCTGGCCGTTCTTCCACTTGCGGCCGTCGCCGTCGGCGATCGCGACGTCGATCAGGTACTGCCCCGCCTTCTTCGCGAACGCCGCGTGCTCCGGCGCGTGCGTCACGCGATGCAGGTCGCAGAAGAACTCGACCACGCCAGCGACGCCGCAGCAGTAGCTCGGCGGCACATACGGCGGCTTGCCATCGGCAGCGGGCTTCTCGGCAGCAGCGGCGTAGTCGACGACGAAGCGCGCGCCCTTGGTCGCGATGTCGCGGTAGCGCGCTTCCCCGGTCACCGCGTGCAGCAGCAGGAACAAGCGCGCCGTGCCCACCGGACCGTGGCACCAGCCACCCATGAAGCGCGGCTGGCCCTGGTCGGCGGCGGCCCACTTCATGCCCTCACCATCGACGACCGCGTGCTCGATCAGCCACTGCGCGCCGTCCTTGCCGGCAGCGAGCAACTGAGCATCGCCGAGCGCAGCGCCGATGCGCACCAACGCGTAGGCGACGCCGGCGGTGCCGTGGCTGAAGTTCGGCATGTGCACCTGGCGGCTGCCCATCAAGAACACCCACGTCGGCAGCTTCTGCTTGTCGTCGGCCTTCGATGGCACGCGCACCGCTGCCGCGACCAGCGCGTGACCCGCCGCGCGCGCCGCGTCGAGGAAGCGCTGCTGCTTGCTCACCTGGCCGAGTTCGAGCAGGAACAACGCGGTGCCGGCGTTGCCGAAGATCAGATCGGCCTGCTGGTCCCACGCGATGCCGCCATCCTCCTCGCGGCCGCGCGCCAACAGCGCATCGCCGACATCGATCGCGGTCGCCAGCGCCGCATCGTCACGACGCAGCAGATGGCGCACGAGGAAGGCCTGCCCGACGCCCGCATCGCCGGTGTAGAGGCCCGCCTTGCCCATCATCGCGTGCTCGCTCCACGTCACCTGTTCGCGGCTGTCGACCGAACGCGCGCTGCGCAGCCCCTTCGCCGTGCGATCGGCGAGGTCCCGTGCCTTGGCGTCGTCGAGCACCGCGGCCGCGTTCTCGAGGAACAGCAGCACACCGGCACTGCCGCCGTAGACGCATGTCTCCATGGCGCCACGCTGGCCCTCGCTGGTCGGAAAGCCCACCGCCCCTTCGACCCCCGGCATCGGCACGGCCTGCTTGTCGAGCCACGCGATCGCACCGCGCACCGTGCTGCGCAGCGAGTCCGCGGGCGGCGCGACCCGCGGCTGATCCTGCGCGACGAGAGTTAAGGGAAGGGCGAGAACGAACAGGCTGGCGAGGATCGTTTGCATGGCAGGAGCGCGCGGTGGGACCGGGCCCGTGTACCTGGCGCGCGCCGACGGTAGCACAGCGCCGAGCTCCCCTTCGTCGGCGCACCGCGACCAAGGCACCATTCCCGCACTCGCCTCGCTTCCAGCAGCCCGCTAAGACGAGCGCATGGACCAGCGCTTCGACTTCGTCCGCCGCAGCACGACCCGCATCGTGGTCGGCGCCGGCGTCGAGGCGCGGTTGCCGGAGCTGCTGCGCGAACTCGGCAGCGACAGCGCCATCGTGATCCACGACCACGCAGTCGCCCCCATCGCGACCCGTATCGCCAGCGCGATCGGCGCGCGCGCGGTGCTGCCGCTGGCCGGCGGCGAAGCGGTGAAGAGCCTCGCGCACGTCGGCGACCTCGCGAGCGCCCTGCGCACGGCCGGCGCCACGCGCCGCACCGCACTGCTGGCACTTGGCGGCGGCACCATCACCGACCTCGTCGGCTTCGTCGCCGCGACGTTCCTGCGCGGCGTGCCGTTCGTGTCCTGCCCGACGACGACGCTGGCGCTGTGCGACGCCGCGCTCGGTGGCAAGAACGGCGTCGACCACGGCGGCCTGAAGAACGAACTCGGCACCATCCGCCAACCGGACCTGCTGGTCGGCGACGTCGACTGGCTGCGCACGCTGCCCGAGCCGGTGTTCCGCGAAGGCTTCGTCGAAGTCGTCAAGAAGGCCGCCGTGCTCGACGCACAGCACTTCGCGCGGCTCGAACAGCTGGCACCGGCGATCGCCCGCCGCGACACGGCGGCCACCGACGAAGCGATCGGCATGGCGATCGCGATGAAGATGGCCGTCGTGCTCGCCGACGAACTCGAGGGCGATCGCCGCCGCTGGCTGAACTTCGGCCACACGATCGGCCACGCGCTGGAGACCCTCGCCGATGGCGCGCTCCGTCATGGTGAATGCGTCGCGATCGGCATGCTGGCGGAATGCCGCGCGGCGGGCATCGCCGCGCCGGTGACGCAGCGCCTCGAAGCGCTGCTGCGCGTGCTTGGCGCGCCGACCGCGTTCCCGCGCGCGTTCGCCGGCGACGACCGCCTGTGGTCGCTGGTGAGGCTCGACAAGAAGGTGCGCGACGGCCGCGTGCCGATCGTCGTGCCCACCACGCTCGGGGCCGGCACGGAGGTGCCGTTGACGCACACGGCACTCCAGCAGGCCTGCGCATGAACACGCCGCGCGCCGTGCCGCAGCTGCGTTGGCCCAGCGATGCAGTGCTGACGATGCCGGGCAGCAAGAGTTCGGCGAACCGGCTGTTGGTCGCGGCGGCGATGTCGGGCGCCGAGGTCGTCGTGCAGGGCGTCACCGCCAGCGACGACGTGGTCCACATGGTCGAAGGTCTGCGCACGCTCGGCTTCCAGGTGAAGCTGAACGCCGCGCGCGAACGGGTCGAAGTCGGCCCGCGCCGCGCCAATCCGCCGACGCAGGGCGAACTCCACTGCGGCAATGCCGGCACCGCGCTGCGCTTCCTGGTCTCGGTCGCTGCCGTGACGCCCGGCAACTGGACCTTGACCGGTGACGCCGCGATGCGCCGCCGCCCGATCGGTGCGCTGGCCGCGGCCTGGCGGCAGCTCGGCGCCGACGTGCGCGACACGGCCGGTTGCCCGCCGGTGCGCGTGCGCACGGCCGAGGTGCCGCGCGGCGGCGTGGTCACGCTCGATGCGAGCCAGTCGAGCCAGTTCGCGTCGTCGCTGCTGCTCGTCGGCGCGTCGCTGCAGGACGGCCTCGACGTGCAGTTCGCCGGTGACCTCGCTTCGGCCGACTACGTGACGTTGACGAGCCAGGCGCTGCAGCGCTTCGGCGTTCGCACGCACACCGGACGCAAGGGCGTGCGCGTGCTGCCCGGCAGCGGGCCGGTGCCGGCCACCGTGCAGGTCGATGGCGACTGGAGCGGCATGGGCGTGTGGACCTGCCTCGACCATCTGACCGGTTCGCGCGTGCATGCGGACAACCTCGCCGACGCGCCGCATCCGGATCGCGTGCTCGCCGAGGTGCTCGATGCCATGCCTTCCGAGGGCGACCACACGATCGACATCGGCCCGTTCCCCGACCAGTTCCTCAACCTCGCCATCGTCGCTGCGCACCGCGCCGGCACCACGCGCCTCGTCGGCGGCGCCAACCTGCGTCTCAAGGAATGCGACCGCATCGCGGTGATGGCGCGCGAACTGAGCCGGCTGGGCGCCGCGGTCGAAGAACGACCTGACGGGCTCGTCGTGCACGGCGGCCGCCGGCTACGGCCGGCGATCATCGATCCCGAGCACGACCACCGCGTCGCGATGGCGTTCGCGCTGGCCGGGCTGCTGACGCCGGGTATCGCGATCGCCGACCCCGATTGCGTGACCAAAAGCTACCCGCGCTTCTGGCACGACCTCAACCACGTCGCCGCCCAGCATCGCTGCATCGCCGTCGTCGGCATGCGCGCGGCGGGCAAGACCACGTTCGCGCGCGCGTTCGCGCAGGCGACCGGCGTCATCGCGCACGACACCGATGCGCGCTTCGTGGCCGAACACGGTCCGATCGGCGCTTTCGTGGCCGTTCACGATTGGCCCGCGTTCCGCGGCCACGAAGAACGCTTCGTCGCCGATGCGCTGATCCCGGCCACCATCGTCAGCACCGGCGGCGGTGCGATCGAGAGCGCCGCGACGCGCGCCCTGCTGCGGGAACGGACCCTCGTCGTGTGGCTCGATGCGCCGGCCGAACTGCTGCGCCAGCGACTCGCTGCCGCGCCGGGCGGCCGCCCGTCGATCACCGGCGGTTCGGTGCTCGACGAGATCGACGTGCTGCTGCGGCGCCGCAACCCGCTCTACGCCGAGATCGCGCACGTTCGCATCGACGCCGCGCTGCCGACGCAGCAACAGGTCGAACAGGCCCTGCAAGCGCTCGGCACCAGCTGCCGCTGGCCCGGCAGCGGCGACAGCGCCGCCGCGCGCCCCTAGACTGCGCCGCCCGATGTTCACGACGCGCTTGCGCTTCCTCACCGCCGGCGAATCGCACGGCCCGTCGCTGACCGGCATCCTCGAAGGCATGCCCGCCGGACTTCGCCTCGACGAGGCGACGCTCGCGCGCGACCTGGCGCGCCGCCAACAAGGCTTTGGCGCCGGGGCGCGCATGCAGATGGAGCAGGACCACGCGCGCATCACCAGTGGCGTGCTCGCGGGCTTCACGACCGGCGCGCCGATCGCGCTCGTCATCGACAACAAGGACCACGCCAACTGGGCGCAGCGCGACATCGCGCCGATGACGACGCCGCGGCCGGGCCACGCCGACCTCACCGGCGCGCTGAAGTACGGCCACCGCGACCTGCGCGTGGCACTCGAACGCGCCTCCGCGCGCGAGACGGCGATGCGCGTCGCCATCGGCGCCTGCTGCCGCGCGCTGCTGGCCGAGTTCGGCATCACGATCGGCGGCTACGTGACGCGCATCGGCGATATCGCCTGCGAACTCGGCGATCCGCCCGTCGAGCCCGACGTGCTGTTCGACCGCTTCGCCGCCGCAGAGAGCAGCGATGTGCGCTGCCCCGACGCGACCGCCGCCGCGCGCATGCACGAAGCGATCGCCGCGATCATCCGCGAGCGCGACACGCTCGGCGGCGTGGTCGAATGCGCAGCGCTGCACGTGCCGCCGGGCCTCGGCTCGTTCGTGCAGCTCGACCGACGCCTCGATGCGCGCCTCGCCGGCGCCGTGATGAGCGTGCCCGCGGTGAAGGGCGTCGAGATCGGCCTCGGCTTCGCCGGCACCCAGCGCCGCGGCACCGCCTCGCACGACGCGATCGAACGCGACGGCGACGACCTGGTGCGCCCCAGCAACCGCGCCGGCGGCCTCGAAGGCGGCATCAGCAACGGCTCCCCGATCGTCGTGCGCGCGGCGGTGAAGGCGATCGCGACGACGCTGACGCCGCAACGCTCCGTCGACCTCGCCACCGGCGAGCCCGCCGACACGCGCTACGAACGCAGCGACTTCTGCCAGGTGCCGCGCGCGGTGCCGATCGTCGAGGCGATGCTGGCGATCGTGGTCGCCGACGCGCTGCTCGAGAAGCTCGGTGGCGATTCGATCGACGAGATGCGCCCGCGGCTGCACGCGCTGCGGCAGGCGCGCGTGTCGCAGCTGCCGATGGACGGCACGCCGTGGCGCTTCGGCTACGGCTCGTAGAGGAGGGCACCATGGGCAGCGACATCGCACGCGACCTCGTGCGCCAGCACGCCCGCTCGGCTACGGAATGCCGCAGATCCTGATGCCACTCAACGAATCGCTCGAAGGCACGCTCGCACACGAACTGACGCACGCCTTGGTGTGCCATCTGCCATTGCCGCTGCGGCTGAACGAAGGCCTCGCTGTGTCGATGGAGAACCTGTTGATGCACCGCAGCGCGCTGCCAAGCATGGAGGACATCGCGGAGCATCGCGCGCGCTGGACTCCCGAGGCCATCCAGGGCTTCTGGACCGGTGCGTCATTCCGCGCCCCGGAGTGGCAGCGACTGAGCTACCAGCTCGCGCATGGCCTGCTCGCCACGCTGGCACGCGACTACGACCGGCTGGTGCAGTTCGCCAACACGGCGCACTGGGATGACGCTGGCCGGTCCGCCTGCCGCACGGTGTACGGTCAGGACCTCGGCAGGCTGCCGCAAGGCATGCTCGGACCCGGCGACTGGGGACCGAAACCGGAGACCTGGTCGGGACCGAAGTAATCGTTCCGCGAGCCCGCCGCGCCGCTGCGTTCTCCTTGCGTTCCCACACTCGCACGCAGCGCTCCGCTCAGTCCTTGCGCCGCGTCAGCGCCGCACCGAGGCAACCGAACAGTCCACCGACCAGCATCGTGAACGCGATCCAGAACGTGCACTGCGGTATCGACAGGAACATCGCCTTCGATTCGCCGGTGGGCAGCGCGAACTCCGCAGGCAGTTTCGTGTAGTGCGTGTCCCAGTTCTTCTCGACGGCGACGAACGTGATCGCGATGACCGGAATGCGCGCGAGCACGGCGTAGACGAACAGCGTCGACGTCAGCCGCGGCCACGCGATGAAGGCCACGACGCAAGACAGGATCAAGATGCCCAGGACCCAGAGCATGCCGTCAGGTACTCCTGGCGCCTCCTTGGTCGGCATCACGACGAGCCCGACGGCCTCCGCTGCCATGTAAAGGCCGACCAGCACACCCATCCCCGCCGCGAACAGCAGGGCAGCCTTGCCCGCGTGGGCCGGGCCGCCCGTCGTGCGGCGCAACCGCCAGCCGAACCAGGCGCCGAAGATCGGCACCAGCGCGAAGATGCCGAACAGCGCCGGCGGGGTTTCGGGCCCAGGGGCCCCGTTGTTGAAGAGCATCTGGTTCCAGCCCTGCAGTTCGCCGACGAGCCGCAGGATCGTGACGACGAGGGTGATCAGGGCTGGAACGAGGACGAGCGACCCGATGCCGGGCGACTTGGCGGTCATCGCCAGGAAGCTACTGCACCGCTGGTCCCGCCCATCGTCGACATCGGCCCGGTTGTCGCGCCGCGATGGGCTCACGTCCCCGCCATCACCGCCGCGTGATCCAGTCCGAAGCGCGCGAGGTACTTGCGCAGGCGGTCCGCGTCGTTCGCCGTCGCGCGCTTCTGCCGCGTGACCGCGAACAGCTCGCGCCCGGCCGCCGACAGCGAACGGTGCCGCCGGCAGCAACGCACCACTTCGGCCAGCTGCACGCGGTCGAAGCGATCGATCGCCGCCAGCCGTTCCTCGCCGAGCAGCGCCGCCAGCAGGTCGTCGTCGTGCGCGTTCGCGGCGGCCGCCGGCGATGGCGCGACGTCGTCACGCTGCCAGTCCGCGCGCAGCCGCGCGATCTCGCCGTCGACATCGGCTTCGGTGATGCGCCCCGCGTGCGCCAGCGTGCACAGCCGCGTGATGCTGCCGTTCAGGTCGCGGAAGTTGCCGCGCCAATGGCCGTCGCCGGAGCCGGCGAAGTCGAGGTAGCGCTGCCGCGCTTCCGCCGAGAAGTGCACGCGCCGCCCGACCTGCTGCGACCAGCGCTCGAGCTCGTAGTCGACGTTGGGCTCGAGGTCCTCGATGCGGTCGCGCAGCCCGGGCAGCCGGAACGTCCACAGGTTGATGCGCGCCAGCAGGTCCTCGCGGAACGTGCCGCGCGCGACGGCGCTGCCGAGTTCGCGGTTGGTGCCGGCGATCAGCTGGAAGTCGCCTTGCACCTCCTTGTCGCTGCCGAGCGGCAGGAAGCGCTTCTCCTCCAGCGCGCGCAGCAGCATCGCCTGCTCGTCGAGGCCGAGTTCGCCGATCTCGTCGAGGAACAGCAGCCCGCCATTGGCCGAACGCAGCAGGCCGGCGCGGTCCTGCAGCGCCCCGGTGAACGCGCCACGCTTGTGACCGAACAGCGCCGAGTGCGCGCCGTCGCCGCGGATCGTCGCGCAGTTGACCTCGACGAACGGACCGGCGACCTGGTGCCGCTGCTGCTTCAGCTCGTAGATGCGCCGCGCCAGCTGCGACTTACCGGCCCCGGTCGGCCCCATCAGCAGCATCGGCGCCTTCGACACCGGCGCCACGCGTTCGACCTGCGTGATCAGTTCGTTGAACGACGGGCTGCGCGTGGCGATGCCCGACTTCAGCAGCGACTGGCCGTGCGCGCGTTCCTGCGCGAAGCGCTGCGCCAGGCGATCGAAGCGCGACAGGTCGAGGTCGATGATCTGCCAGGTGCCGACCTCCTTGTGGTTGCTGCGCGGCGGGCCGGTCTGCAGCAGCCGCGCCGGGAAGTGCCGCGTCTCGGTCAGCAAGAACAGGCAGATCTGCGCGACGTGCGTGCCGGTGGTCATGTGCACCAGCACGTCCTCGCGCTCGGGATCGAAGGCGAGCCGCTGCGTCTGCCGGTACAGCTTGTCGAAGACCTCCTCGAAGTCCCACGGGTCCTTCAGGCCGATGTCGGCGCGTTCGACCGTGGTCTCCGGCGACACGTGCGCGATGTCGGCGACGACGGTGTCGTAGAGCTTGGTGAACTGGCGATCGGTCAGCAGCACGAGGCGCTTCACCAGCAGGTCCTCGTGCTGGCACATCGCGACGTTGGGCCGCCAGAAGTCCCAGCGATCGCGACCGGAGCTGCGGTCGAGTTGCGTGCCGAGGAAGCTGACGACGGTGAAGCCCTTAGGTTTCGCCATTGGGCTAGCTTCTTAGCGATGGCTCGCATGCATGGCGAGGCTGCGCGCTGGGAACGAACGGTGCGGAACCGCGCCGAAGCCTTGGCTGGCATGGACTTGTGACCGCTGGCTGCGAATCCGCACGAGGCGGCACGGCCGCTGCTCTAGGGGGCGCGTCGCGAACACATCGAGTCGCGACGGAGACCTCACCATGGACGACCAGACCCTGTTCTTCGCCTCGCTCGCCCCCGCGACGCCCGATCGCGGCCACCTGCTCGCGCGCATGCTGCGCCCGTACGCGCGCCAGCCGAACGTGTTCGTCGCCGACGACGACGTGGTGACCAGGGTGACGATCCACAAGGACGCCACGGTTGACATCGAGCTCGCGATCGACACCGGGGCCAGGTCCTGGTCGGTGATCGTGCGCGAGATCGCCACCGGCAACGTGCTGTCGCAGATCACCGTCGCACCGCGCGACCGGACGCAACTGCTCCGCGAGCTGCGCACGTTCCTCGAAGGAGTCGTCGGACCGGACACCCAGGTCTCGGCGAGCCCGAGCAGCTGGCATCACGCCCCCCGCTTCTGCTGACCCACCGACCGAACCAGACTGCACACTGTGAGAACCGTCATGAGCGACCACGAACACATCGAGACCGGCCGCGCCCCCATCAAGGCATGGATCCAGGGCGTCGTCACCGACGACAAGGCGATCCAGCAGCTGCGCAACGTCGCGCTGCTGCCGATCGTGCACGGCCACGTAGCAGCGATGCCCGACGTGCACTGGGGCATCGGCGCCACCGTCGGCAGCGTCATCCCGACCAAGGGCGCGATCATCCCCGCGGCGGTCGGCGTCGACATCGGCTGCGGCATGATGGCGGTGCGCACGTCGCTGACGGCGAGCGACCTGCCCGACGACCTGAAGGCCATCCGCACGCTGATCGAACGCGTCGTGCCGCACGGCCGCACCGGCCACGGTGGTCGCGGCGACCGCGGTGCGTGGCACGACGTGCCCGCGTTCGCTGAGGACGCGTGGAAGCGCCTGCGCCCCGACTACGACGCCATCATCGGCAAGCACCCGCGGCTCGATCGCGGCGCGACCCTCGAGCAGCTCGGCACGCTCGGCGGCGGCAACCACTTCATCGAACTGTGCCTCGACGAGGCGCAGCGCGTGTGGGTCATGCTGCATTCGGGCTCGCGCGGCGTCGGCAACCGCATCGGCACGCACTTCATCGAGCTCGCCAAGAAGGACATGAAGCAGCACCTGCACAACCTGCCCGACAAGGACCTCGCCTACTTCACCGAAGGGGCCGAGCACTTCGACGACTACGTCTTCGCGGTGTCGTGGGCGCAGCGCTTCGCGCGCACGAACCGCGACCTGATGATGGCGTCGATCCTGCGCGCGCTGCAGCACGACGCGGGCCTGCCGAAGTTCACACACGGCGAAGTGGCGGTGAACTGCCACCACAACTACGTGCAGCAGGAGGAGCACTTCGGCGCGTCGGTGTTCGTGACCCGCAAGGGCGCGGTGCGCGCGGGCCTCGGCGAACTCGGCATCATCCCGGGCTCGATGGGCGCCAAGTCGTTCATCGTGCGCGGCAAGGGCAACCCGGACAGCTTCCACTCGTGCAGCCACGGTGCGGGCCGCGCCATCTCGCGCGGCGAAGCGTTCCGTCGCTACACGGTCGACGACCACGTCAAGGCGACCGAGGGCGTCGAGTGCCGCAAGGACGGCGCGGTCATCGACGAGACGCCGATGGCGTACAAGGACATCGACACGGTGATGCACGCGCAGCGCGAGCTGGTCGACATCGTGCACACGCTGAAGCAGGTCGTCTGCGTGAAGGGCTGACGCGAACGGACACGAACATGATCACGTTGGATGGATCGATGGGTGAAGGCGGCGGCCAGGTGCTGCGCACGGCGCTGTCGCTGTCGCTGGTGACCGGGCAGCCGTTCGTGCTCGACCGCATCCGCGCGGGCCGGCAGAAGCCCGGCCTCGCGCGGCAGCACCTCACGTGCGTGCTGGCGGCGGCCGAAGTCGGCAATGCTGCGGTCGAAGGCGCCGAGCTCGGCTCGCAGCGCCTCGCGTTCAAGCCGCGCGGCCTGCGCGCCGGCGACTACGCGTTCGCGATCGGCACCGCCGGCAGCACCACGCTCGTGTTGCAGACGCTGCTGCCGGCGCTGCTGTGTGCGAACGCGCCGTCGACGCTGCAGCTGTCCGGCGGCACGCACAACCCGCTGGCGCCGCCGTTCGACTTCCTGGCGAAGAGCTTCGCTCCAGCACTGCGCGCGATGGGCGTGAGCCTCGACCTGCAGCTCGTACGCCACGGCTTCGCGCCGGCCGGCGGCGGCGCCATCGCGTGCACGATCGCGCCGGCGAAGCCGCAGCCGGTCGAGTTCTTGCAGCGCGAAGCGGTCGGCCTGCCGCGTGCGCGCGTGCTGCTGGCGAAGATCCAGGCATCGGTCGGCGAACGCGAAGTGCACGTCGTGCGGCGGCGGCTCGACCTGCGCGCGGAGCAGGTCCACATCGAGCACGTCGACTCGCACGGCCCCGGCAACATGGTGCTGCTCGAGTTCGCCAATCGCTTCGTCACCGAAGTGATCGGTGTGCCCGGCGAACGCGGCACCAGCGCGGAGCAGGTTGCCGAGCAGGCGTGCGCGCTGGCGAAGCGTTACCTCGCGAGCGATGCACCGGTCGGTGAGCATCTGGCGGACCAGCTGCTGCTGCCGATGGCGATGGCGGGCGGTGGGGTGTTCCGCACGCTGGAGCCGACGCTGCACACGCGCACGAACGCGGAAGTGATCGAGCGCTTCGTGCCGGTGAAGTTCGCGTTCGCGGAGGATGGGGCGGCGTGGCGGGTTTCGGTCGCTGGGCGGACGTGAACGAACACGTTCCTGTGGTGCCGCTGATGGCGACGCCGCGCTCGCCATCCGGAAAGTGCCAGGAGACCCGGCAATTCGTAGGCAATGGAGCCGAGAGAACCGGCACTTCCCGGGCGGGGATCGTCAGCAACGGAAGGCGCGTCGCTCCGATTCGGGTCTTCACGAAGTCGTGTGGGTGAATGGCGGATTTCGCGCCGCCCACCAGCGATCTCGCTGCACCTCGCGGGCTCCGCGAGCCGGGTTGTCGCCGTCGCTTCGAGTCCGCGGGCCCCGTCTCCGTTCTTGCCGAGGTTCGCTTCGGCTCGCGCTGTGCGTAGGTTGTAGGCGTGCAAGACCTCGACCTCTACGCCCGCATCCTCGACCTCGTCGATCGCACCCTCCCTTGGCAGTTCACGCCTGCGGAGGATGGCGCGGCGTGGCGGGTCTCGGTCGCGGGGCGGACGTGAACGGTTCCGCCACGAAGATGCGGGACCAGGCGAGCCGGCTTGCCGCCAGCGACCTCGCAGCCGCACAGGAGATCGCGTTCGCGATCAAGGAGCCGTGGTTTCGTTGCCAGGCCATCGCGGCTGTCGCGCGCCACGCGCAGACACGCGACGTGCAGCGCTTCGCGGACGCGGCGTTCGCCGCAGCCAGTGCGTGTGCGGACGACTACAAGCGTTCCGCTGTCGCGGCGTGGCCGATACGCGCGCTGGTGGAGCGTGGCTTCACGGACCAGGCAATGGAAGCCCTGCGAAGGGCACGCCTGGCCGCGAAGAAGACAACTCCAGCTTCGTCGTCTGCCGAGGCCCTGTTCGGGTTGCTGCAAGCTGGCTGGGACCTCGGCAGTTCGCCACGACGCGAGATCGTCGAGGACCTCATGGAGCTGCACGCGCGCGACACGTTCTGGCGGATCGAACGCGCTGTCGTGGATGCGCTCTGCATGTTGGGAGCAGTGGAGCGAGAGCTGGCGGAGTCGATCGCGCAGCGGATCACGGATGCGAAGTGCCGCGCCAAGGCGTTGGCGCGCATCCAGGCGCCGTTTCCCGTTCGGCCTCGCGACTACTTCTGAGCGGCCGACTCCCGACCCGGCACCAGAGCTTTACATTACTACGCCTTGGGTTGACGATAATTAAAATCGTGAACCAAGCCATTGTCGATCTGTGCCGCCGCAAAGGCTTCGTCACCACGACATCCCTGGCCAAGCAGCTGAAGGTCAGCCGGCAGGCTGCTCACAGGCAGCTTGCTGCTGCGGTCGAAGCAGGAGCCCTGATCGCGGAGGGGCAGGCCCGTGCACGTCGCTACCTGCCGGCCGTGCCCGCTTTCGCGTTCCCGCTCGCGAACCAGCATGAAGACCGTGTGCTGGCAACCCTTCGCGAGAAACTGCCGGCGGGCTTCCGCTCGCTGCCCGAAGCGGGGGACCGGATCCTGACCTACGTGCTCAGCGAGATGGCCAACAACGCGATCGAGCACTCGCGCGGCAAGCGAATGACCGTGCAGCTCGAGATCCGGAAGAAGCTGGTCGAACTGATCATCGATGATGACGGCATCGGCGCCTTCGAGTCGATTCGTGCGAGCCGCGAACTGCTTTCCGCCACCGAAGCTGCTGCCGAGATCACCAAGGGCAAGGTGACGACGATGCCGAGCCGCCACTCCGGTGAAGGCGTGTTCTTCACTTCGAAGGTGGTCGACCACTTCGAGATGACGGCGAACAGCGTCGCACTCGTGATCGACAACACCATCGAGGACTACACCATCCGCACAGCGCCCAAGAGTCGCGGGACGCGCGTGGCCC